>CACZSE010000269.1 GCA_902783735.1 uncultured Lachnospiraceae bacterium | reverse complement strand
TTCTGTATGCAGACATCATGTAATATCTGATCATATGCCCTCTGCAAGAAAGACGAATAGACGGCAACTATAGGTATAAGACCTCCCACTGCCAATCCGGCCGCAAATGTTACGGCATGCTGCTCTGCGATCCCGACATCAAAAAATCTGTCGGGATAAACATTATGGAATCTTTTAAGTCCCGTTCCGTCCGGCATGGCAGCCGTGATCGCAACAACGTTTTCATTTCTTGCGCCGAGCTTCATCATGACTGTTGAGAAGACATCGGTATAATTCGATTTATCTTTCTTTTTTGTGGGCAGACCCGTTTCTATATCAAAAGGTTCTGCTCCGTGAAATCTGGCAGGATGTCTGAGAGCAGGTTCAAACCCTCTTCCCTTTTGTGTGATCACATGAACAAGCACTGAAGTCTCACAGCGCTTTGCTTCTTTTATGACTGTCAGAAGCGCTTTGATGTCATGTCCGTCCACAGGACCCAGGTATTTTATACCCATATCCTCAAAAAACATTCCGGGAACAACTAACTGCTTTATCGAATTCTTTGTCTTCCTGACAAAGTCAATGATGGGCTGACCGTATTTTTTTTCAAGCAACGGGTAATAAATACTGTCCTTCAGATTCTGATAGTTTTCCCTTGTTCTGATATTGTTAAGATATTTGCTGACTCCACCGACATTTTCCGAGATGGACATGTTGTTATCATTTAGAATGATGATAAAATTTGTGTCCAGTCTGGAAGCATTGTTTAGAGCCTCATAGGCCATACCGCCGGTAAGGGAACCGTCACCTATTACAGAAACGATCGTCTCGTCACCGCCTCTTAACTGTCTTGCTTTTACAAGTCCCAGCCCGGCAGATATAGATGTAGAACTGTGTCCTGTGTCAAAGCAGTCACACTCGCTTTCCTTTCTCTTGGGAAAACCGCTCATCCCTCCGAATTTACGCAATGATTCAAAGCCCTCCCGCCTTCCGGTGAGGAGCTTATGAGTATATGACTGATGTCCCACATCCCATATTATCTTGTCTTTTGGCATATCAAGAGAAAGATGAAGTGCCATTGTAAGTTCCACAGCGCCAAGGTTCGATCCGAGATGTCCGCCACCCACAGATATCTTTTCTATGAGAAACTGTCTTATCTGCTGCGCAAGCTCATCGTAGTCCTTAGGATCTATATTCTTTATGTCATTGGGCTGTTTTATCAAATCCAGTAACATTGGTCATTTTGTCCTGCTTATCAAATATATTATGAGTTCTTCCAAAAACTCATTGCCGTCTCCCATATCTTTTAAGATATTGACAGCGCCTTCACTCAATGCCTCTACATCGGCTTTTGACTTGTTTAAACCGTTGATCGTAACATAAGTAGTCTTTTGGTTCTTTTCGTCCGAACCTATGGGTTTTCCAAGCTGTTCAAATGTTCCTGCAACATCAAGTATGTCATCCTGTATCTGAAATGCCAGCCCGACATTGTATCCTACTCTCTCTATCTTTGCCAGATCAACCTCGTTGGCTCCGGCCAAAACAGCTCCTATCATGAGAGCATTCTGTATAAGAGCTGCAGTCTTATGCTCATGAATATATCTAATGAGTTTTTCATCGACCTTTTCCTTATCCTTGCCCTCAGCCTCTATGTCTGCGCATTGACCACCTATCATGCCGTATATACCGCTTTTTGATGCAAGTATTCCTATTGCTCTTCCGATAGTCTTTGCGTCATAATCATTGCTCTGTAAAACATTAAGCTTGTCAAAGGCCCTGGATGCCGTCTCAAAAGCATAATTAAGCAAACCGTCACCGGCAAGCACCGCCATTGCTTCACCGTATACCTTATGAGTGGTCCTTCTTCCCCTTCTGTAATCGTCATCGTCCATACATGGAAGATCATCATGTACGAGAGAATATGTATGGATCATCTCAATGGCCGCCATGAAAGGCTCTATGACATCATCCTCACCGCCGAAAAGCCTGTATGCTTCAAACATGAGCAAAGGTCTGATCCTTTTTCCTCCCGACCTGATACTGTAGTTCATGGCTTCTATGACGGTCTTTGCGTACCCTTCCTCCTGCGGGAGATATTTTTCCAAAACCGATTCAATGTATTCAACTTTTACTTTCAGTTCCTCATTAAATGTCATGATCTGCATCACTCCTCATCAAGCGGTTCTATGCTGCCGTCATCCATGAGCTTAACGACTTCCTTTTCGACTGCATCGATCTCAGCATTACATTTTTTTACCAGTTCCATGCCTTTTTTAAAGGTTTCAAATGACTCTTCGAGCGAAAGTTCACCGTTTTCCATGTCATTCACACAATCCTCGAGGCTGTTTAACATTTCTTCCAGTGACATCTTCTCTGCTTCAGACATGATCAATCCCTTCCTTCTGTCTTATGTATGTCGGCAATGATACCTTCTATTCTGCCGTCGGTCACAAACAACGAAAACTTTTCTCCCTTTTTTACGGCCGAAATGCTCTTTATGTTCTTTCCCTCCGAGTTCTGTGCGTAGGAATATCCCTGCTTAAGTTTTTCAAGCGGAGAAACACCGTTTAACCTTCCTGCCATGAGTAAAAGTTCGTACTTCTTTTTTTCAAGGATGTCATTCATCCTCTGTTTGATGCGTTCTTCGTTCTGCATGAGTCCGAATCTTTTATCTCTTATCTGTCTTTGCGGACTCAGTCTTAACAGCTTTTCACCAAATAGTTCGGTCTTATTCTTCTGCTTTTCTATCTGTCTCATGATCTGTCTGTACAGTTCATATTCGTATTGCGAAATATTCTGTGCGACTTTTTCTATCTCACATACCGCTATCTGCGCAGCCGCCGAAGGAGTCTCGGCACGCACATCGGCTACAAAATCAGCGATGGTAGTATCTGTCTCATGACCTACTGCCGATATTATGGGAATGCTGCAATCGAATATGGCCTGTGCCACAGCTTCTTCATTGAATGCCCACAAGTCCTCGATGGAGCCGCCTCCTCTTCCGACTATCATGGCATCAACACCTATCATCTCAAGCATGTGTATGCCGTTCACTATACTGTTTACGGCCCCGTCACCCTGTACAAGCGCAGGATAGACTATGATCTCTATATACGGATTCCTGCTCTTGGATATGCTAATGATATCCCTTATGGCAGCTCCGGTATTTGCAGTGACAACACCTAATCTTTTAACATATTTGGGGATTGGCTTTTTATATTGTGGCGAAAACATGCCTCGTTCTTCCAGCTCACGTTTAAGCTGTTCAAACTTTTCATACAGTTCACCCACGCCGTCTTTTACAATGTTCTTTGCGTACAGCTGATATTTGCCGTCTCTCTCATAGATGTCGATGTTACCGGTAACAATGACATTCATGCCCTCTTTTAAAGGAAAAGATAAGCCCTTCGTCCTGTTACCCGCAAACATAACACAGGCAAGCACGCTCAGCTTATCCTTCAGTGTAAAATATATATGTCCCGATGAGTGATATTTGCAATTGCTCACCTCACCCTGAACCGATACCCGGTTTAAGAGGTAATCCTGAGAAAACATATTCTTTATGTATGTATTGATCTGTGCAACTGTATATGCTTTCTGCAAAACGCCCACCTGTAATCTACCGTATCCGCAGCTTTATTCAACAAATTTTGCCAGTATCGCATTTACGAATCCGTTCGACTTTTCCTGTCCGAACTTCTTTGCCAGTTCTACAGCTTCATTGATAGCTACGCTTGCCGGTACGTCATCATCAAAAAGTATCTCGTAAACACCCAGTCTTATAATGGTAAGTTCAACCTTTCCCATCCTGTCCGAATTCCAACCCTTAGCCTTTTGATCTATGAGATTGTCGATCTCGGATATCCTTGAGTATATGTTGTCGTACTTTTCCTGAATATATCCGGTATCTTCCTCGGAAAACTCTCTGTCCGGATCATCAAAAAACATCTCGCACTGAGACTGCATATCTTCTTCGGAATTAAATTCTATACGAAAAAGCAATTTAAAAATGTACTCTCTAAGCTCTCGTCTGCTCATTTGTCTGTTTTCTGTCCTTCTACATATCCACGCCGGTTATGCGCACATTCACGGCACCGACTTTAAGTCCCGTCATGTTCTCAACCGTATTCTGGATCTTTTCCTGAACCTTTGCGCAGGTTGCGGGGATATTGTATCCGTATGCAACGGTAAGGCTGACCTCAACATCTACTTTGCCGTTTTCGATATCAACCTTTACACCTTTGGCCAGATTCTTTATGCCCACCTTGCTCATAAGTTCATTTGTTATATTGTCTCCAAGAGCGGCTATGCCCTCAACCTCGGTCGCGGCAATACCTACTATGACTGCAATTACATCATCTGCTATCTGTACCGTCCCGATCCCCTGTTCATGGGTAACACCGTTCTTATTCTTTGCTTCCTTTTCCATAACATATACCCTTTCGATCCGGGCGTTTAAACATGCCCGCCAAGTGTTTTTATTATACCATACTCATAACCAGAAACAAAGTGTTCTTTGTGCCTCATCTTCCACATAGGAGATGGTGGCGGCACTGGAACCCAGCATATCAAAAACGCCGTTATTACTGATAAGTTCCCGTCTCATGACATCGTAAACCTCAAGGTTGGCACATTTAAATGCCACAACACTCTCACCTTTTAAATATGCATCGTTGAAGATCTGCATTAATCTGTCATGATCGTAATCCATGAAAAACAGTCCTTCACGTACATAGTAATTATTCTCTGTCCGATCACATAAAGGCAGCTTATCTTCAAGAGTGATCTTATGCGTACGCTTTATCTCGTCGGTAGTCACCAGCAGATAGTCATAGTTCATCCCCATGACCTTTTCGCCGCTGAGACCGTTTTGCTGATAGGAAGCATCACCCCATGTCGCATCTACATAATAATATCCGTCCGAAAGCTTACACATGTTCCATGCATGGTTTTCCCCCGATATAAGCGAATTACCTTCTATCACGGTCGTATCTACTCCCATGCGGTTCATTATATACTGAAATGCCCGAGAGTAACCGGCACAGACCGATCTGTGATTTAAAAACACTGAAGTCATTGCCTGATTTTCGGGTGCATCCGAACTGTAATCGGTATTTAATATGATCCACTCATATACAGTCTTTGCTTTTGTATAGTCATCGGCATCGGCAGGTATTGAAGCGATCAGTTCATCGGCCATCCTGTCTATATAATCCATCTGACTCTTTATAGAAGCCTTTGACTCGGTATAAGAAACGGCAAGAACCGTCTTAACAACCTGTCCACCCATTGTATAATGCGTATATCCAAGATCCTTTGCATAGAAAAACTCCGGATGATCAAGACGGATATAACCCGCGACCCTGTTCATCGACTCTTCATTTACGGTAGGTATCGCATTTCCGCTTTCTATATTCGAGAAAGCCTCATACATGGCTCTGTAGATCTTTTTTTCTTCACTGTTGAGAAGATCGAAATAATATTCGTATCCCCGGTTTGAATCCTCTTCACTAAAGTCATCCAAAACCTGTTCATCATAAGAGTCATCAATATCTTCTCCGTCCTCAAACTCGGCTTCCATGACCTTAAGTTCGGAATCTCCGAAAAAATCCCTCCCGCCGTCGGTAGTCACCTCATTTTTTTCTACGGGAACATACTCGTAGGCCTGCTCCAAGACAGGCTCGTTCTTGGGTTTTATGAGATTTTTAACCAATACCTGACCATCATATTTTATGATATCGTAGGATATGATCATTCCAAGTATGAAAACCGAAAAGGTCAGGTAGATCAATGCTTTCTTCATGTTGCCTCTTTATGCCGTTCCAAACTCCGACAATTCAAGTCCCTTGTTCCTGTCAAGAGTCATCCCGACACTCCACTCATTTATAAACAATAACAGCGGTCTGTCTTTTAAATCCTTGATCTTCTTCATGTCACTTGTTCCGACTATCTTGTCAAGTTCGGTATCAGCAGAAACTATCCATCTGATATGCTCGTAAGGCAGCGGTTCAAGCTTTATCTCTACATTATATTCATTCTCAAGTCTGTATTTGAGAACTTCAAACTGAAGAACACCGACTACTCCGACGATGATCTCCTCCATACCGGTATTATACTCCTGAAATATCTGTATTGCACCTTCCTGGGCGATCTGAGTGATACCCTTTACAAACTGTTTTCGTTTCATGGTATCTATCTGACGGACTCTGGCAAAATGCTCCGGTGCAAATGTGGGTATACCCTCATATTTAATGTTTGCCTTGGGCATGCAGAGTGTGTCTCCGATGGAAAAGATGCCGGGATCGAAAACACCTATGATATCGCCACCGTAAGCTTCATCAAGTATCTTTCTCTCGTCGGCCATGATCTGCTGAGGTCTCGAAAGACGCATTACTTTTCCCGACTGGACATGTTTTACATCCATATCTGCTTCATATTTTCCGGAACATATCCTCATAAATGCGATCCTGTCTCGGTGAGCCTTGTTCATATTCGCCTGTATCTTGAAAACAAAAGCCGAGAATTCATTTTCCACAGGGTCTATCTTCTGTCCCTCGCATACTCTTGCCAAAGGCGTGGTCGTCATCTGTAAAAAATACTGTAAAAATATCTCTACACCGAAATTGGTAAGTGCGGACCCAAAGAAAACGGGTGTTAGTTTTCCGTTTCTTACAGCCTCAAGATCAAATTCCGCACTGGCTCCGTCAAGCAGTTCTATTTCATCAAATAACACCTGCTTTCTTTCTTTTCCCACAGCTTCTTCCACAGCCGCTTCATCCGAGATCGGAATGACTGTGGTCTCACCTTCCCTCGTACCTTTTTGGGTATCCGAATAAGTTATAACACTTTCTTTATGCCTGTCATAGACTCCCTTGAAAGATTTACCGCAGCCTATCGGCCAGTTAACGGGACAAGTCGCGATGCCCAGTTCCTTTTCTATCTCATCCAAAAGTTCAAATGTGTCATTTGCATCTCTGTCCATCTTATTTATGAAAGTAAATATCGGTATCCCTCTCATTCCGCAGACCTTAAAAAGTTTTCTTGTCTGAGGCTCGACACCCTTTGCTCCGTCTATGACCATGACGGCACTGTCCGCAGCCATGAGTGTACGATAAGTATCCTCCGAGAAATCCTGATGTCCCGGAGTGTCCAGAATATTTATACAGTATCCGTCATAGTTAAACTGCAATACCGAACTTGTTACGGAAATACCTCTTTCCTTTTCTATTTCCATCCAGTCACTGACCGCATGTCTTGCCGTCGCTTTTCCCTTTACGGAGCCCGCAAGATTTATGGCACCTCCGTATAAAAGGAACTTCTCGGTCAAAGTTGTCTTTCCGGCATCCGGATGTGAAATGATGGCAAATGTCCGTCTCTTATTTATTTCTTCAGCAATACTGCTCATATATACTACCTTTCGTAAAAATAGGGTCGAGCCATCCGACTCAACCCTATTGTAATAAACAATTGCGTTTAATTCTTAAGCCTGGGCAACATCCTTCATTGAGAAGCTCATTCTGCCCATCTTGTCCTTACCGAGACATACTACAGTTACCTTGTCGCCAAGTGTGAGCACGTCCTCTACGCGGTTGATACGCTCTTTAGATATCTTAGAGATGTGTACCATACCCTCTTTTCCGGGTGCGAATTCAACAAATGCACCGAATTCCTTTATGCTTACAACTACACCCTTAAATACCTGACCTGCCTCAAAGTCTGTTGTGATAGTCTTGATCATATCTACAGCTTTATCCATCATGGCTTTATCTGTACCGCATACGGAAACCTTACCGTCATCCGTGATGTCGATCTTAACATCTGTACGAGCAATGATCTCATTGATGGTCTTACCTCTCTGGCCGACAACCTCACCGATCTTCTCGGGATCGATCTGAAGAGATATGATCTTGGGAGCATACTCGTTAACTGTCTCTCTGGGCGCAGAGATGACGGGCTTCATGCAGTTGTCCATGATGAAAAGCCTTGCCTCACGGCACCTTGCGATAGCACCCTCAACGATAGGCCTTGTAAGACCATGGATCTTGATATCCATCTGAATGGCCGTGATACCTTCTGTAGTACCTGTAACCTTGAAGTCCATATCACCGAAGAAGTCCTCAAGACCCTGGATATCGGTGAGCAGTACAAAATCATCATCGGTATCGCCCGTAACAAGACCACAGGAAATACCCGCAACCATCTTCTTTATCGG
>CACZSE010000268.1 GCA_902783735.1 uncultured Lachnospiraceae bacterium | reverse complement strand
TTAAAACAGGATCAGCCAATTCCTTAGCGGACTGGCTTAAATGGAAATGATCTGATGACAGATATTCAGCGCGGGTATGATGATCATCGGTGATCATATTTGAGAAGATTGAGAGAAATGTAATGTCTTCTCTGGCGCAGAATTCTGCGAGCCGTTTGTTGAAGTATTCGGTTGCGAGATTACGCTCGACCTCTGTTCCGAAACGGGGAAAGTCGGGATTCTGCGGGGAATCATCCTTTTGGGAAGCAATCGGACCCCAACAGCTGACTTCAAAGTTTTCTGATTTAAGAAACAGCAGAAATGAAAAGTATTTATTCAAAATATCATCTGCTATTGTCTGATATGAACATCCACGTTTTTGGGTTTGCTGAAAGATATGGACACGCACATCTATTTCACCCAGAGATACGATGATCCTTGCAGCGGGACGGATAAAATCGGATAATAGATATAACACTTTATCATAGAAACCGACGCTGGTCCCGGTCTTGCAGCAGGTATATGCCAGGGCGGCGCCAAGATACAGCACAGTAAACGAGGACGATCCGTTTGTGGCAGGACACAGATTTATCCCGTGTGTCAACGGGATATACGTCAGTAGTTCATTTCCGCTAAAGAAATTGACATGTGAATCCCCGAGAACAATAGTTGTATTGTTTCGATAGTGGTGAAGGGCAGCGTGTTCGAAGCGGTTCTGTGCCTGTATAGCGTCATAGTGCGCAGAAGAAGGAAGAGCAGTAACTATACCGATAAGTTCAGCAAGGCAGTTACGAAGCCGTGGAGTATTGTGCAAACGGGTATACTGTTCGCAAGAGGATAGGATAAAAGATATCCTGTTTTGTATGTTTAAGCTTTGTTGCGAATCATATAAACCTGACAGAAGTGACAATTCAAGCAGAATGCATTCGTTAATGTCACTCCAGTTAAACGAGGAGAGTGCATCAATATTGTTTTCGGCTATATTGTCCAGTTTGTTTAACAGCGTGATAGTTTGCATTGTTCTGATCCTTTAATACTAAAGCGTCTGATAATGAGAAGTATAGTATAATTCCATAGCCATGACAAGATGGGAATGAAAGGGATAATATATGAATAAGACACAGGAATTGATACAGAGAATCATTGATATGCTAAAAAACGGAAAGCTCAAGGCGAAAGATGTACCTGCAACTGATGTCAGGGATTGCGTATTGGCAGAATTAAAACTCTATAAAAGTACATTTCTGGATGAGCAGTATAAGGAGATTCTGCGGATATATAATGATTTGTGCAGCCGGATAAATGATATTGACGGCGATAAGGGAAAGTGTTTATTGTTTTTGGAAGGGACACTCCTGTGTCTTCAAACTATATCGGGAGCTGTATTATCATTGGCAGATCGCAGATATTGGGAAAAATGGCATAGGGATGAACTGGGAGATCCGGAGATAGACGAAATAATAGATTACATTGCGCGCAAGAAAGACATACGTCTTTTGAATTATGATTTTGTGGATCGATATATGCAGATGGATTTTGATATGGTTTACGATAGCGAGCATGATATGAGATATATTCCGTATAAAGGACGGCGAATGTATTTCCCTTCAGCCTGGCATGAAGAAAGGATAAGCGATTATTTCAGAAATCTTATTTCTGAACAGGATGACTATTCTCCGCATTGTTACAGGAAGAATGGGTATGAGGTGTTGAGAGGAGATGTAATACTTGATATAGGAGCCGCTGAAGGTATATTTGCATTAGATCATCTGGATGAAGCCGGATACATATATCTGGTTGAAGCGGACGAAGAATGGGTAAAGGCGTTGAAACAGACATTTCATAATGATGGGGATAAAGTTAAGATAATATATGGGCGTGTTTGCCGAAAAACAGAAGGCGAAATAGATGTATCTATAGATGATATGTTCAGGGATGTCGAGATCAATTATATTAAAATGGATATAGAAGGTTATGAGAAAGATGCTTTGGAAGGGGCAGACAGACTGTTTTCTGAAAGTAAGAGATTAACCTGTGCAATCTGTTCTTATCATGAACAGGATGCTGAAGAGTGGATCACGACTTATTTACAGGAGAAAGGATATTCAACAGAGCATTCAAGGGGGTATATATGTCCTGACTGGTGTTTAGAGGGCAGATTGGAAGCGCAGCTTCGCAGAGGAATAGTTTTTGGGAAAAAACGTAAATGAATTATGGAGAATGATCTAATGTATAGGGCGGATAAAGTATTTGAAATGATACCCGGAATGATAAGCAGAATGAGACATGATTATAAGTTTTATCTGAGGTATAATGGCCTGAAGGGTGGTTTAATGTCTACAGAATATGTTTTGCTGGCAGTTTAGAAGGATGGAACATGAAGATACTATTTATGGATTGGCCGGCGTTTGGCGGGGAAACAGTAAAGAGGGTGTTTAAAGAGCTGGGACATGAACTGTTGATTTTTGATTTCCCACATAATTCGTCGGATACCCGTAGAGGGGAACAACTTGGTGTAGAGATAGCAGAGAAAATACTGGAGACAAATGCGGATATAGTGTTTTCGTTTAATTTTTTTCCGGTCGTTGCAACGGCAGTTCATGCATGCAGGAAAAAGTATATCTGCTGGATATATGATAATCCGGCAGTCCAGTTATATTCAATGGCAGTATTTTTTCCGGAAAACTATATCTTTCATTTTGATTCGTATGAAGCGGATCGTCTTAGGAGGGATGGCGTAGAGCATGCTTATTATCTTCCTATGGCTGCAGACACAAAGAATCTGGATAAATTGATACCGTCGCCCGGACAGGAACAAAAGTATAAGGCTGACATAGCAATGATTGGTTCCATGTATCATGAAAAGTTTAATTACTTTAAAAAGTATACGGATTTTGACGATTATTTGCGCGGTTACCTTGACGGGGTCATGAATGCTCAGGAAAAGCTTTATGGCATAGACATATTGGAGGGAGCATTAAATGACCGGATAATGGAAAAGATAAAAAGAACAGTTCCGCTTACCGATGATAAAGGCGACAGTTATGATACTGCAGCCTGGAATTTTGCAAACTATTATCTTGCCATGCGTGTTACGGCAGCTGAGC
>CACZSE010000267.1 GCA_902783735.1 uncultured Lachnospiraceae bacterium | reverse complement strand
TGACTGCAACAAGTGGGCACTTGAAGAGCTCCTTGCTCAGAACTGGAACTATGACGGACAGTGCAATCCTTTCCAGTCTTCATACATTGACGAGATCATCAAGAAACTTGAAGCAGGTGAGTCTATTCCTGAGAAGACTATCATCATGGATGAGAAGGGCTTTGACGCTTCAACGATCACACAGGATGATGTAAATAACTACGGTATCTAATAAATAACACTCAATAATAAAGGCGCGGCGCAGCGATCAACCCGTTGCGTCGCGTCTGTTAGGTAGAGGAGAAGTATTTACGTATCAGGAAGTGAGGGTATCAGGTGAAAAAGATACTAGAACTAAAAAATATTCATAAAAGCTTTCCGGGCGTTTTGGCGCTTCAAGGTGTAGATTTCTCGTTGAATGAAGGTGAGATACATGCTTTGATGGGTGAGAACGGGGCAGGAAAATCTACGCTTATCAAAGTATTGACCGGCGTATATACCAAGGATGAAGGACAGATCATGCTCGATGATGAGGAAGTTCATATAAAGTCTCCTCAGGATGCTCAGAGAATGGGTATTTCCACGGTGTATCAGGAGATCACATTGTGTCCTAACCTTTCCGTAGCCGAGAACATGTATATAGGAAGAAATGAAGCTCTGTTACAGAATTGGAAGAAGATGAATGAAGGTGCCGAGAAGATCCTTCAGTCTCTGGATATTCCTGCAAAGGCAACCCAGCAGCTTGCAAGCTGTTCGATAGCTGTGCAGCAGATGGTGGCGATAGCCAGAGCGGTGGATATGGAATGTAAAGTGCTTATTCTTGATGAACCCACTTCATCGCTTGATGAACAGGAAGTTGAAAAGCTGTTCAAACTCATGAGGGATTTAAGATCAAGAGGCGTAGGTATCATATTCGTAACACACTTTCTTGATCAGGTCTATGAGGTCTGTGACAAGATAACTGTACTTCGTGACGGTAAACTTGTGGGTGAATATGCTATTGCTGATCTTCCGAGAGTTGAACTTGTTTCCAAGATGCTCGGAAAAGAGCTTGATGACCTTTCAGACATAAAGGAAAAGGATAAAGAAGAAGTAAAAGAAGACAACAGTGAGATTTTATTTGAAACCAAAGGTCTGGCTTCGGATCAGGGTATAAAACCTTTCGATTTCCATATAAGGAAAGGAGAGGTAAACGGTTTCACGGGACTTCTTGGTTCAGGAAGAAGCGAATGTGTAAGAGCGATCTTCGGTGCCGACAAAGTGATAAGCGGAACTGTAAGGAAGAACGGTACCGAGATAAAGATAAACAAACCGATAGATGCCATGAAAAACGGCATAGCATATCTGCCTGAAGACAGAAAGATCGATGGGATCATCGGAGATCTGTCCGTAAGAGAAAATATCATTCTTGCGCTTCAGGTAATGAAAGGTTTCTTTAAGCCTTTCACTAAAGCTGAGGCAAATAAATTTGCGGATGAGTATATTAAACTCCTCAGTATAAAGACAGCATCGGCAGACACACCCATAAAATCTCTTTCCGGAGGAAATCAGCAGAAATGCATTATTGCACGATGGCTTTTGACACATCCGGAGTATCTGATCCTTGATGAGCCGACCAGAGGAATCGATGTCGGGACCAAGGTTGATATTCAGAAGCTGGTTCTTAAGCTTGCTTCTGAAGGAATGAGCATAACGTTTATTTCATCCGAAACAGACGAGATGCTTCGTACATGCTCAAGACTGATCGTCATGAGAGACAGAAAGGTGGTTGGAGAGCTTTCGGGAGATGAGCTTAACCAGACCATGATCATGAATACGATCGCCGGAGGTGAAAGTGATGCAGAAAAATAAATTTCAGATAAGCAATATCTTCAGAAATCAGATATTCATTCCGCTTGCGGCATTGATCTTGCTGGCCTTATTCAATCTGATCATGGATCCTTCATTTTTTAAGATCAGTATGGGTCAGAATGCGGCAGGCAATCCGGTATTGTCAGGATATTTGATAACAATACTTGATTATGGTTCAGAACTGGCCATACTTGCAGTCGGAATGACTCTTGTAACTGCCGCATCCGGAGGACAGGATATTTCGGTCGGTGCCGGGATCGCTATTACAGGCAGTGTTATATTGAGAATGCTCTGCGGGACAAATTCAAGACCCGACGAGCTCAGAATGCCCATAATATGCGCATTTCTTATAGCAGTTATAGCAGGCATGCTCTGTGGAGCATTTAACGGTGTGCTGGTGTCATGGTTCAAGATACAGCCGATGGTCGCAACATTGATCTTATTTACCGCAGGACGTTCTATCGCAGCGTGGATCAACAATAATGAACTTCCGATAGTAAGTGAGCCTTCTTTTGGGTATTTTGGAAACTTTATACCCGGGATTCCGGTTCCGACGCCGTTTTTTATAGCGGTTGCGGTAATGATAGTAACGGCTTTACTGTTAAAGTTTACTAACCTTGGACTTTATGTTCAGGCAGTAGGAATAAATGCGAAATCATCAAGACTGAACGGTCTTAATCCCACATTTATCAAATTCCTTACGTTTGTTCTTTTGGGAATATGCGTGGCAGTAGCAGGACTTATTAAGGTAAGCAGACTTTCAACCATCAACTATTCGGTTGTTGCAAAGGATATCGAAATGGATGCCATCCTTGCCGTAGCATTGGGCGGTAATTCCTTAAGCGGTGGTAAGTTTAATATGACAGCATCCATAATCGGTGCATATGTAATACAGTTTTTGACAACCACTCTCTATAAGTTCAATGTTAAGTCAACAGCACTTCCGGCATATAAAGCAGTTGTAGTTATATTGCTGGTAGTATTCTCTGCGCCTGTTGTAAGAGAATTTATAAGTTCAAAATGGAAGCAGTTTAAGAACAGCGGTAAGATGCAGAAGGAGGTGGCTTGATCATGGAAAAGACGGCAAAGCAAAAAAGCGGACTTCTTTCTAAACTGTCAGGCATGACGGACAGCAATCTGCTGCTTACGATCACGGTTGTTGTATTTATTCTTATGTATATCGGTGCAATGGTCTTTTTGGGAAAGGGATTCCTTAAACCACAGGCTTTTTTCAACATTCTCAATGAGAATGCAGCACTCATCATTTTATCCTGCGGTCTGTCACTTGTCATGATCACAGGAGGTATCGATATTTCGGTCGGCGGAGTAACGGCTCTTGTTACCATGAGCTGTGCGGTATATCTTGATTATCATAATGGTTCGGTGGCCGGAGCAATGTTACTTGCTTTGGGAATAGGTTTGGCTTTTGGTCTGGTACAGGGTTATCTTGTGGCATATCTTGATATCCAGCCGTTTATAGTTACTTTGGCAGGTATGTTCTTTGCAAAAGGCATGACAACCATCATTAACTCGGATCCGTTTAATGTAGCCAATGAAAAGTTCGTTGCTCTAAAGAACACCAGAGTAAACGTACCCGGCATGGGAAGCTATAACAAGAAAGGTATATATGTAAATGCTTATGTTGAGATAGGTGTCATCATTGCCATTCTTATAGTTATACTAATGTTTATGATCCTTCGTTGGACAAAACTGGGACGTTCGTTTTACGCTGTCGGCGGAAACAGACAATCAGCGTTAATGCTTGGTATAAATGTTAAGAGAACAAGGTTCTTATCACAACTGTTCTGCGGAATACTGGCAGGTATCGGTGGATTCGTATATTTCCTTCATGTCGGGTCCGGCGCTGCTACAAACGGTGCAGGAGCGGAAATGAACGCTATTGCATCTTCCATAATTGGTGGTACAATGTTAACAGGAGGGGTAGGCAATATCATAGGAACGTTATTCGGTGTGCTCTCACTCAGCACGATCAAGAATATTGTTGCTTCCGCAGGTTTGGATCAGGCCTGGTGGACAGGTATTACCGTAGCGGCCATGCTGTGCATCTTCTTAGTTGTACAATCTATAGTTGTGGCACGTAAAAAATGACCGATGAATATTCTCAGCCTTATTAATCAGGATGTTAAGGCCGAAAATGAAACAAAGAAGGTAATGGTTGCACTGAGAGTAATGTATATCACAGTGTTTATTGCCTTTGCAATTGACCTCCTTTTGACAGGCCCTGTACTTTGGTCTAAGTGCGCAATAAAGATCATTACATTTTTAATAACAAATATCATTCTTTTGGTATCTACATATTATTCAAGAACAAGAACAGCATATGCTTTATTTATGCTGTTCTTGTATTTTTATATAATCAATTTTATTCCCGTCTTTGGCTGGAGTGCAGGTCTACAGAATTATTTTATTATAATCCTGATGCTGTGCTTTTTCGGATCATACGGGAAGTCTGTTTATAAATTCATAGCATCCGGTTTTGTATTGGTTATTAGGATCATCATCATAATGCTGTTTGGTAAGATGGATTCTCTCGTTGCTCACAGCCTGCTTATAGATAAACTGCTTCAGATCGTAAATATCTCGGCAGTCTTTCTTGCGATCATATATATATCCTATGTATTCAGCAAGAGTGAAAAAGAGAGCGAAGAGAAGCTTATGAAGTACAATGATCAGCTAAAAAGAGAAGCCAATACCGACAGGCTTACAGGACTTTATAACAGAAGGCGTGCATTGGAATATCTTGAAGAGATGATCGAAACCCAGGGAGACAGTCCGATCAGTGTAGCTATGGGAGACATAGATTTCTTCAAGAGAGTAAATGATACATACGGCCACGATATCGGAGACGAGGTACTTAAGAGCGTTGCATCCATCATGAAGCGTGTATGTACGGAAAATGCATTTGTAGCAAGATGGGGAGGTGAAGAATTCCTTATAATCTTCACCGACTGTAACGGAGATAAGGCGTTTGCAACGGTTGAAGATCTCAGAAGAGAGATTCAGCACAATTCCATAAAGGTGGCAGATAATGAAATAAAGATAACCATGACATTTGGTTTATCGGAATACGATTTTGATAAGAATGCCCAAGCGGCTATTAAAGAAGCCGATGAAAGACTCTATCAGGGAAAGGCAAACGGACGAAATCAGGTTGTATATTGAGCATTATGCTGACAGATATAACAAAATAGCATAACGGAGGAAATTGGTGTGTACCAAAAGAACATGCTGCTTGAGGCAGATATAACAGATATTACCAATGACGGAGAAGGTGTAGGTAAGTTAGACGGCTACACCTTTTTTATTAAGGATGCACTCATAGGAGATCGTGTTCGTTTTGTCGTGACCAAAGTAAAAAAGAACTATGGATACGGTAAGATGACGGACATACTCATACCATCAAAATTCAGAGTTGAGGCAAAATGCCCCGATGCAAGAAGGTGTGGAGGATGTCAGATCCAGGAGATGAGCTATGAAAGACAGCTTAAATATAAGCGTGATAAGGTGATAAACAATCTTGTCAGGCTGGGAGGGTTCGACAGATCCTTTTTAGAATCTGTAGAGGAATCCATAATCGGAATGGAAGGTGAGCCTTTCAGATACCGGAATAAAGCACAATATCCCATAGGTTATGATAAAGAAGGAAATCTTACAGCAGGATTCTACGCAGGAAGGACTCATGCGATAATACCTGTATCAGATTGTGTGCTTGGCTGTGAAGAGAACAAGGATATCCTTGATATCATCTTAAACTGGATGGAAAAGCATAACATACCGGCATATGATGAGATTCTTCATAAGGGAGTTGTCAGACATGTTCTTATTCGTAAAGCTTTTACCTGTAATGAGTTAATGATATGCCTTGTGATCAATTCTGACAGTCTGCCTCACAAAAAGGAACTGATTGAGCAGCTGATAAAGATTGATGGGATTAAGAGCATATCCTTCAGCACAAACAAGGAAAAGAACAACGTAATAATGGGAGAAAAATATATTACGATCTATGGCTCGGATACGATAACTGACTGTATAGGCGATCTGAAATTTAATATTTCTCCTTTGTCATTTTTTCAGGTCAATCCGAAACAGACAGTAAAACTATACGAAAAGGCATTGGAATACGCAGACCTTACCGGAGATGA
>CACZSE010000266.1 GCA_902783735.1 uncultured Lachnospiraceae bacterium | reverse complement strand
GCCTGGATAAATATAAACAGATTTATACTTACCCTTCCCACTATTGATCTGTATAAAATACCTGTCAGAGTAAATACTACGGGTACGATAATATTGGTAATGTAAAAATATCTGCTCCCTGCAACAGCTTTATGAATCTTCAACATATCAGAGTACCATCCTTGTATTCTTTTTCATGACTGCGACACTGATCTGATAAAGTGAAGGTGTTTCCTTTGTAAGGTTCATGCCTGCAAGCTTATCAAGATCCTGCGCAAGGCATATGCCTTCAAATCCGTAAGGATTTACCGTTATCGAATACAATATGCCTTTGGCAGTCTCCGTGTCGCTTGCATCCCCTTTTACAAGAACATATTTTTCTTTTAACTCCTCCACAAATCCGTGTTCCACAATATTTCCATGCTCCATGATGATCGCATGATCGGTAATGTTCTCCATATCGGCAACATTATGCGTTGAAAAGAATACCGTATGCTCTCCTTCACCTCTGCTTATATATTCACTTATCCTTGAACAAAGCACGTCTCTCATGAGCGGATCTAAAGGTGAGGCCGGCTCATCCAATATGAGAAGGTCTGTATCTCTTGACAGTACCGTCGCGAGCATCAGCTTCATTTTGGTTCCGTCAGACAGATCCGAGTTTTTCTTATTCGGATCAAAATCATGATCACCGAAAAGAGCAAGTTCATTACAGATCTCTTTAAACCTGTTTTTGTCAAAATTATCGAATAAGAATTCACTTATGGTCTCTATATCTCCGACAGACCATGACGGAAGAAAATACTTTCCGGTACCGGTATAACCTATCCTGCTTTTTACTTCCGGTTTCTTTTCTTTCTCATCACTTGAATACTTCTCAAAAAATGTCAGTTCTCCTTTGAAATCGAGTCTTATTCCTGCCAGCATATTGAGAAGTGTCGTTTTTCCGGCACCATTCTCACCTATAAGAGCCGTGGCAAATCCTTTAGGTATCTCAAGTGTCGGAATATCAAGTCTGAAGTTTTTAAATTCCTTGATAAGGTTATTCCCTTTGATCGCTGTAGTGTAATCCATGTTTTAGCCTCCCTAGTCAAATGACAATTCATACAGTGCCTTTAAAGTTTCTACAAGTTCGCTTTCCGTCATCTGCGCGATCTTTGCGGAACTGATCGCTTCGTTCAATGCATCTTCCACCTTTCTCAGATGCTGTTCCCTAAGCATCTCGCTGTTTTGAGCATTTACGTAGTAACCTTTTCCCTGAGCCGCAGTAACAAGGCCCTCACTTTCAAGCATCTCATAAGCTTTCATTGTCGTTATGACACTTATCCTTAAATCTCTTGCAAGTCCTCTTATGGACGGCAAATACTCTCCCTGCTTATATTTACCTGTCAGGATATCGGTTTTGAAACTGTCCGCTATCTGCTGGTAAATAGGTACCCCTGAATTCTGTGATAACTGCATGTTTTATCCTCTTTTTGTTCATTTAAAAAAGACATGTCAACTGTTTATGTGTTATATATACACCTATAACAGTTGACATGTCAATACTTTTTTTTATTTTTAAGATTTTTGTTTATCCTTTTATCCTTATGTCGGTAATTGCACACTGATCTCCCGTAAGAGCAACATAAATATCTTCTTTACCATCATTTATCTCAACAGTGCTCTGAATGCTTATACCCAGGTTCGATGTGGTCATGGTTATACGATTTGCTCTTCTGGTAAATGTTAGTATACATTCCAGACCTTCTTTATTCTTATTCTTCCAGTCTTCCCATCCGACAAATCCGTCTTTTTTCATGGCAAACCGACTGGTGGAAAATTCTTTGGAGCCATCATTCTCACCGTTTAATTTGATCATTTCATATTCACGATAATCACTGCCCGTAACAGTGTTATCATCGGAACTGTAAAATATTATATAGGGACAATGCCAGACAAGATTTGCCGTAGGAAGACTCATCGTATGGAATAATATCCTGAGTCCGTCCTTTACGGCGATCCCTTTTGAATATGCAGACCTTGTCCTGTCTATC
>CACZSE010000265.1 GCA_902783735.1 uncultured Lachnospiraceae bacterium | reverse complement strand
TGGACTCGTTATGGAAAAATATACCGGTGCCCGCGGAAAATCCGGCTCAAATGATGCAAATGCGGAGTATCTTGCAAAGCTCAGAGCGGTATTTGAAAAGGACGGCGTTACATATCAGACAGGTGAACTCGGAAAGGTTGATGTCGGTGGCGGCGGTACCATTGCTTACATCCTTGCTCTTTACGGCATGAATGTAACGGACTGCGGAGTTCCGGTCCTTAATATGCATGCTCCGTGGGAGTGCATCAGCAAGGCTGACCTCTACGAAGCAAAATGCGGATATGTTGCCTTCCTGAAGAATGCGTAAGTATACAAATAGTTGGTAGGGAAATTGTGAAAACATCGGATTTTTTTTATGAGTTGCCTGAGGAGCTGATCGCTCAGGACCCGCTTGAAGACAGGAGTTCTTCGAGACTTATGGTGCTTGATAAGGATTCGGGCAGGGTTACTCACAGAGTTTTTAAAGATATAACTGAATATCTTAAACCGGGTGATTGTCTGGTCTTAAACAATACTAAGGTCATTCCGGCAAGACTTCTCGGAGTCAAAGAGGATACCGGCGCTGCGGTTGAGGTTTTTTTGCTTAAGCGCCTCGATGCAAACACATGGGAGACTCTTGTTAAGCCCGGTAAGAAGTTAAGACCCGGTGCCAGAGTTGTTTTTGGTGAAGGTCTGCTTAGGTGTGAGATCAAAGATGTCCTTGAAGATGGTAACAGGTTAGTTGCTTTTGAATTTGAAGGTATCTGGGAAGAGGTTCTCGATAAGCTCGGGGAGATGCCGCTTCCTCCGTACATAACACATAAGCTAAAGGATAAAAACAGATATCAGACGGTTTATGCAAAATACGAGGGCAGTGCCGCTGCTCCGACTGCAGGTCTTCACTTTACAAATGACCTGTTGGATAAGATACAGAATATGGGTATCGACATTGCATATGTCACATTGCATGTCGGACTTGGGACCTTCAGACCTGTCAAGGTTGATGATGTTACCAAACATCATATGCATTCGGAATACTATATAGTTTCAAAGGATGCCGCAGACAAGATTAACCGGGCAAAAGAAAACGGTAACAGGGTTATCTGCGTAGGTACCACCAGCTGCAGGACAATAGAGAGTGCGGCCGATGAAAATGGTCATATTGAACCGACTGAAGGTGATACGAGTATTTTTATATATCCGGGATATAAGTTTAAGGTCTTAGACTGCCTTATAACCAACTTTCATCTGCCTGAATCGACGCTTATCATGCTCGTTTCTGCTCTGGCAGGAAAGGAAAATGTACTTAATGCATATAAAACGGCAGTTGAAGAAAAGTACAGGTTCTTTTCTTTCGGAGATGCCATGTTCATAACAGACGATGATCTGAAATAAATATTGATTATTTAACCCACAGTTCGAACTTTTTTATGAAGTAACGGACTGTGGGTTTTTGTTTCATTATTCACTTTAGCTTGTTAAATTAATAACGTAGTGATGTGATATGGACATTTTGGTATCGACTCATTTATACTAAAAGTATCTGACGGAAATTCTATGCTCAAATATCGTTTATACATATTCATCAATGATTCCCCAAATGAAAGGAGAACCTTATCCATGAAGAAAGTCTTTCGCTCGTTTGTTTCACTTTTATTGATCTTATCCATGATCATCATTGATGTTCCTGTAGGCTCATATGCCGCCGGGAATACAACCGTGCCATCAATCAGAAATGTTAAGCTCGTTAAAGATGACATTACTTTTTGGGGTGCGAATAATTACTGTATCTATGAGATCGACGGTGTACAGTTTGACAGCCGTAAGATGTCTGCAAAGTTTAATGCCATGGCATGGCGTGCAATGGAAACAGGAGACAGAAGAAGGGTCAATCAGCGTTTTTGGAATTTAAAAGAACGTAAAGAAGTCTTTGGTGATGATATGGCCATAGAAATGGGCAAATGGAGTGATGATACTTTAGGCTGGACAGCTGTCAGGGACGAGCTTGCCAAAAAATGGGAAGAGCGTTACACAAAGGAGCTTATGCTCATTTATGGAAATGATTATTTTGAACAGACATATAAGGGCCTTACTACGTTTGAATATGGAAGTGATGCTCATACAATACTTTCTGATTATTCTGATGATCCGTTGGCAGAGGATTTTATGAAAAAATACAATGCCTTGATACTTGATATAAATGTTGGTAAGACAAAGGGCTATGATTATGCCGTAAGTACCGTACTTAAAGCCAGAGAAATGGGAACAAAGGCTATTTCCAAGGAACTCATAGGTATAATAGTCAGCAATTTTATGACACCTACCATGACATTGGCAGGACCTTCAAAGGCTACGGCTGTTACTACGGATCTTGTTACAAAGACCTTTGATCTTTGCGATCAGATAGCTCAGATAAGCGGTACCATTCAGGATAAAACCGTTTCAAAGGAGGCACAGAGTACAAGCGATGCTGCCGCATGGATCCGTGAACTTGATAAGATCATAGATGTGGAATTACAGCTTGCCCAGCATGGATATGATGAGGCATGTAAATTTAGGGAGCAACTGGAAGCTGATGCGCCCGGTATTCTTGAAGCCATAAGAAAAAGAGACAAAGAGAAGATGGCTGATATAAGAAGATATGAGGAAGAGCGCGATGAGCGACAGGAAAAATGCGTTTCAGCAGGAGATGTCGGACCCGGAAGCATAGGGTATAGTTCAAGCTATGATCCTTTAGCACAGGCAAAAAATAAACTGGCTGAAGCAGAGAAAGCCCTCGAAGAAGCGACCGAATCTGATGACATTAAAAAACTGACTGAGGAAAAAGAGAAGAAAAAGGCAGAATATGACCGTATATATGAACAGAAGAAAAATGCAATACTTGCCCAGCTTGATGCATGGAGAGATGCGATTGAAAATGATACAAAAAAACAGATAGAAAATGCCGGTTTTGAGTTGTTCCCTGATGATTATGAATTCGATCAGGCAAAAATGAATGAACACGGTATATATGGTAATCCGGGTGATTGGACAATGCAGGATGCCGCAAATGTCGATCATACTGATTATTATTCACTTGATACCGGCAGTTATGCATGTTATACACCGGATGATCTGTCTAAGAATTCACCGATGTATTGGGGATATGAATACATACCGCCTATGGGACTTAAGGCATGGGAAGAAGATCTTGAGGCACAGGATGCACATAATAACAGGAAGGCTGACCGGTTGGATGCACTTGGTACAGGTGTTCCCGGATTGTTCCAGCAGTATTATTCATCTTATCAGCCCATAGCCGGTGCTGCCGCAGGACTGGATGCAGCATATGAGGGGTCTTATTTGTTGGCAGCATGTAACAGAGAAGCATATGAGCATTTAAACAGATTAAATAAGATTCCGTCAAATCCTGCCGAATGTGAATGGCTGAGAAATTATGTTAAGGAATATAAAGATAAAGGTGAATTCGCTATAAAAACTGCCAATAGCGAAGCATACAAACAATGGCTTAGTGACAGTGCCGATGAATATGAAAGCATAAGAACCGATTTTGAACTGGCACATACCGAATACTTAAAAGATCTTCAAGAATGTAAGAATATCATAAATAAGAGAATTCCACAGTATGTTCGCGATCAGAAGGGCGACCCCAATATCGGTTTTATTCAACCGTATAATATAAACAAGGATCTTAAGGAAGAGATATCAAAGAAATCCAATAAAGAGCAGTATCTGAAACGAGAGGCTGACAATCTTACGGATCTCTATGACCAGTTTATGGAGTATAGAAGACAATGTGATATCGATCAGAAGATCATGCAGAAGTACTTGGGCCAGTTAAATGAGATATCGTCTTCTTTAGTTTACAGATATGAGGAAGTGGAATCGATCGATTCGTCATACGGATATTATAACGGTAGTAATCTGTATACTCTTTTTGAAGCGTCAAAAAATGCTACTTTCTCCAATGAAGATCCGTTCTGGAGCGATAAAGTAATGATAGCATCGGGAAATGATGGCATGGTTTATACACTTGATGATGAGCGTGCCGCAAAACTGGGATTAACTCCCGATGAATATCGTTATGCAAGAATGATGCCTATTTTAGCTTCCGATTTTTCAGGAGCTTCTGTTTATCATTCGGATTTTGTTGCGGCATATAATGAACTTAAAAGTGTGAAAGGCGTAGTGCTTCGTCAATTGAAACAAGGCGATCATACTCTTTTACAGAAATATACAAGTAGTATAAGAAGTGCCTATAATAACTGTCAGTCGTGCTATAATGACACTTTTGCCGGAATAGGCACAAAAAATGCCATTAACATTGCAAAGGAGGCTTATTGGGAAGACGGAATCATTTGGCAGCTCGAAGAGAAAGCCAGATCTTATGTTCCCACAACAAGGATAGAAGGCGGCGGTAATCAGAGACTGTCCGGTCTGAACAGAATAATGAGTGATGGAGATACTGTAACTCCGGATCTTTATATACAGCCGGGATCTTCGGGAAGACTGTTGGTGGATGTTATTCCGGCAAATGCTACCGAGCGCGGTCTTGTCTTTACGAGCGTAGATCCCGGGATAGCTACGGTAGATGAAGATGGTGTTGTTACAGGTATAGCTGAGGGAACAACAACTGTCAGAGTTGTTTCCGAAGATGCTCCCGCAACCATAAACTACGTTGAAGGAAGCAGTGATGTCATCAATAACTTCACCGTTCCTGAAGAATTCGTACTTGATTTTACGGTCGAAGTAAGCAATGATGCGCCGCTTCCGGCTGAAGCTTCTTCTTTGGAACTGAGTACCGATAAAACAAATATCGGGGACGGAGAGATCGCTACGATCATAGCCGATGTTGAACCACAAAATGCATCCGCAATAGTAGAATGGAGCGTTTCGCCTTCAAGCGTTGCTCAGATATCTGCAGGTTATGAAGGAGAGTGGGGCGAGTCTGCACAGGGA
>CACZSE010000264.1 GCA_902783735.1 uncultured Lachnospiraceae bacterium | reverse complement strand
CTTATGAATTCGTCAATGATGGGCTTATCGTAATACTGGACATTATTCTTGCCCTTATTCTTTGCCTTTAACATGACGATCTCTGCCAGATTTACAAGTTCAAGATAGTTTGTGGTGCTCTCGGGATATTCGGCAACACCTATGCTTAGTGTAAATGCGACCTCCTTACCGTTTACAAGTTTAATGGGAGTACGCATTATCTCTTTGATCTTTTCAACGATCTGTTCAACGCTTCTTCTTCCCACAGGATCATATATCGCCATGCAGAACACGTCACTGTTGAAGTGGGAAACGATCAGATTCTCATCCATCAGGCTCTTAAACGATAGACCTATAGACTGAACGACCTCATCGCCCTCAAGCATCCCCATACCGTCATTTATCTTTCTGAAATCATCAACGTCTATGAAAAGTACGCTGACAACGTTGTTTTCTTCTTTTGCTCTTTGAACCATCTCACCCAGGGTAAGAACAAAATAATTGCGGTTATAAAGACCTGTCAGTGAATCGTAGTAAGCCATGTATGTCAGCTCATCGTTTTGTTTCTTGTATTTTGTCACATCAGAAAAAACAATGACCTTCCATACGGGTATACCGGCGTTGTCATATAACACATTTACATTTGACGCAATATACAGATTTTTCTTTCGCATCTTAAACTCGTATGATGCTTTTTCTTCCCCGGATTTTTCTAGATTTAAAACATGATACAAGCCTTCGACAAACTCATCCTCGGCCAGATCCACTATCTGACCGACGCTGATGAATTTGCCGGGCTCAAAATCAAAGAAATGTGACCAATTGCCTAAAACATAAGGCTTTTTGTCCTCATAATCGAAATAGATGAAGGCACTCTCCGATATATCGCAGATATTTTTAAGCATGCCCTCACTTTTTGCCAGCTTGCTGTTCATTGCCGATAGCAGGCTGATCTGATAGTTCTTATCTTCATTCATCTAATGCATAACCCCAATTTAAAAGTATACCCCAATTATTTTTTTGTAATGTAACCCTGTGCCTTAAGAAGCTCTGCGCAAAGAACGGCACCGCCTGCAGCTCCTCTTACGGTATTGTGAGAAAGACCGACAAACTTCCAGTCATAAACCTTGTCTTCTCTTATACGGCCAATCGAAATACCCATGCCGTTCTCATAATCAACATCAAGCTTAACCTGAGGTCTGTTATCTTCTTCAAGGTACTGAATGAACTGCTTGGGAGCACTGGGAAGCTCAAGTTCCTGAGGTAATCCCTTGAATTCAACAAGCTTTTTGATGAGTTCTTCCTTTGTTGCTTTCTTTCTGAATTTAACAAATACGGCAGCGGTATGTCCGTTCAAAACGGGAACTCTTATGCACTGACATGTGATAACGGGTGACTCTGCCGGCTTGATAACGCCGTCTTCGATCTTACCCCAGAGTCTTAATGGCTCCATCTCACTCTTTTCTTCTTCGCCGCCTATATAAGGAATGACATTCTCGATCATCTCGGGCCAGTCCTTAAAGGTCTTACCCGCACCTGAGATAGCCTGATATGTCGTAGCTACAACCTCGTATGGTTCAAATTCTTTCCATGCCGTAAGGACCGGTGCATATGACTGTATTGAACAGTTGGGTTTAACGGCAATGAAGCCTCTCTTTGTGCCGAGTCTCTTCTTCTGGAAGTCAATGACCTTCATGTGCTCGGGATTGATCTCCGGAACGACCATGGGAACATCGGGAGTCCATCTGTGAGCCGAATTGTTACTTACAACGGGAGTTTCCGTCTTAGCATATTCTTCTTCGATCTTTTTGATCTCGTCTTTTGTCATGTCTACTGCCGAAAATACGAAATCAACCTTGGAAGATACTGCTTCAACCTCATTTACGTTCATTACAACGATCTTCTTAACGGCTTCCGGCATAGGCTTATCCATCTTCCATCTGTCGCCTACCGCTTCTTCATAGGTCTTACCGGCACTTCTGGGGCTTGCAGCTATCGTCGTAACCTCAAACCACGGATGATCCTCAAGCAGAGATATGAATCTCTGGCCAACCATACCCGTACCGCCTAAAATACCAACTTTTAACTTTTCGCTCATAATACTTTCTCCTCCGATATATAATAAAAATATTATTCTTTTAAATAGGCCTGAAACTGTACATTGGGATCCTTAAGATACTTTTCATGAAGTTCCAAAACCTCTTTCATCTGCTTAGGTCCGGGAGCACCCTTGGTCAGTCTCTTTTCAACACAGGTCTTAAGTGTTATCGCATCATAAAGATCGGCTTCAAAAACTTCCGAAATGCTCTTAAGTTCTTCAAGGCTTAAATCTTCTATGCAGCAGTCTTTATCTATGCAGTAAAGGACAAGACGTCCGATTATGCCGTGTGCATCCCTGAAGGGAACTCCCTTCTTTACAAGGTAATCCGCAGCATCGGTAGCATTGGTAAATCCGTTCATGGCCGATCTTGCCATGATCTCGGGTTTAAACTTCATGGTATCGAGCATGCCCGTAAACAGCTTCACGCAGTCCTTAACCGTATCGATCGCATCAAAGGTGACTTCCTTATCTTCCTGCATATCCTTGTTGTATGCCAAAGGAATGCCCTTCATGGTGGTAAGCATGCTCATGAGAGCACCGTAAACCCTGCCGGTCTTGCCTCTTACAAGCTCTGCTATGTCGGGATTTTTCTTTTGCGGCATAATGCTTGAGCCTGTCGAATATGCATCGTCTATCTCTATAAATCTGTATTCATTGCTGTTCCAAATGATGATCTCTTCACTGAATCTGCTAAGATGCATCATGATGGTACTGAGCGCAGCCAAGAATTCTATGCAGTAGTCTCTGTCGGATACGGAATCCATGCTGTTTAATGTAGCGCCTTCAAAGCCAAGCATGCTCGCAACATAGTCTCTGTCAAGAGGATATGTGGTACCCGCCAACGCTCCTGCTCCGAGCGGACAGAAATTCATGCGCTTGTAAATGTCCTGCAAACGTCCCCTGTCTCTTTTAAACATTTCGAAATATGCTCCGAAATGATGTGCAACCGTGACGGGCTGAGCCTTCTGCAGATGAGTGAAGCCGGGCATGTAGGTTTCGAGATTCTCGGACATGATCCTGTATATGACCTTTAGCATGTCATATAACAGCTCATCGGTCGCAACAACCTCTTCTCTGACATAGAGTCTCATGTCTACGGCAACCTGATCGTTTCTGCTTCGGCCGGTATGCATCTTTTTACCCGCATCACCTATACGCTCTATCAGTTTTGCCTCAATAAAACTGTGAACATCCTCATATTCAGGGCCAAACTCCAGATTACCCTTAGTGACGTCCTCCTGAATGGATGTAAGGCCTTTTACTATGGCATCCTTTTCTTCGAGAGTGATGACCTTTTGCTTTTCAAGCATGACAACATGTGCCACGCTTCCTTCGATATCTTTATAAAAAAGTCTCTTGTCGAATGACAGGGACTCATTAAAAGCAAAA
Source organism: uncultured Lachnospiraceae bacterium (assembly GCA_902783735.1). Taxonomy (GTDB): domain Bacteria; phylum Bacillota; class Clostridia; order Lachnospirales; family Lachnospiraceae; genus Colinaster. The sequence continues at coordinate 317 of CACZSE010000264.1, read as the reverse complement.
ACGCTGTCTTCAGTTTCTTTGGTAAATCTGCCGCCCCACAACTGTGCCATGAGGTTCACCTCCAAAATAAAAATATTAAGTCTAGATTTGATGATATCATATGCACTGACCCAATTCAAGTTCAATGATGCACAAAAAAAGCTCTCAAAACAAGAGAGCTTTTGATAACTGTTCCTCACAATTGTACACATAAAAAAGAAAAAACCCCGATTTTATCGGGGTTTATGAGAAGCTGAAAATGGGACTCGAACCCACGACCCCTTCATTACGAGTGAAGTGCTCTACCAACTGAGCTATTTCAGCAGCTTGTCATGTGT
>CACZSE010000263.1 GCA_902783735.1 uncultured Lachnospiraceae bacterium | reverse complement strand
GAAAACAAAGAAGAAGGACTTTCGGCAATGGTAGCACCTTTCATGATCGGACAGGACCATCCTTTAAACGGTGTTAACGATGTGTTCAATGCTATATATATTACAGGCAATAAGGTAGACGATCTTATGTTTTACGGAAGAGGTGCCGGCATGTTGCCTACTGCAAGCGCGGTAGTGAGTGATGTGGTTGAATGTGCTAAAAATATCGGCAGAAATATATCATTTACATGGACCGATGAAAAAGCGCCCCTTGCAGATGCTAAAAACACTGTAAGAAGTTTCTTTGTAAGAGTAAAAGAAAACTTTACGGCAGATGCAAAAGCTCTGTTCGGTGATATGACCGAAGTCGACGCAAAAGACGGCGAATATGCATTTATAACCGCTGAAATGAGTGAAAGAGAATTTGATGATAAGATTGTTAAACTCGAAGGAGTTTTAAACATAATCAGAGTTGAAGAGTAGGAGTATGTTATGAAAAAGGTAGTAAAGTTCGGGGGTAGTTCACTTGCCAGCGCCGAGCAGTTTAAGAAGGTCGGAGATATCATCAGATCCGATGAGAGCAGGAGATACGTGATCCCCAGTGCTCCCGGAAAGCGTTTTAACGGTGATACTAAAGTTACGGATATGTTATATGGCTGCTATGCCCTTGCCGAGCAGGACAAGAAATTTGACAAGGAGCTTACCGCCATTAAAGAGAGATACAACGAGATCATAAACGGCCTCGGACTGTCTATGACTTTAGAGCCTGAGTTTAAAGAAATAGAAAAGAATTTTAAGTCAAAAGCCGGAAAAGATTATGCTGCCAGCCGCGGAGAATTTTTAAACGGCAAGATCATGTCCGAATATCTGGGCTATACATTTGTGGATCCCGCAGAGGTCATTAAATTTAAAGAGGACGGCGATTTTGATGCCGAAAAAACAAACGAGATACTTGGCAAAAAGCTTTCAAAACTGGACAATGCAGTCGTTCCGGGTTTTTACGGAAGTTATCCCGACGGAAAAGTCAAAACATTCTCACGCGGAGGGTCGGATATAACAGGCTCGATCGTATCCAGAGCGGCGCATGTGGACGTATACGAGAACTGGACCGATGTTTCCGGATTTTTGGTAGCCGATCCGAGGATAATTGACAATCCTGAAGGAATTGATACCATAACGTATAAGGAGCTCAGAGAGCTTTCTTACATGGGAGCAGGTGTTCTGCATGAAGATTCGATATTCCCGGTAAGAATTGAGGGGATACCGATCAACATCAGGAACACTAATAAACCTGAGGACAACGGAACTTGGATAGTTGAGAGCACATGTCAGAAATCAAAGTATACCATCACCGGAATAGCCGGAAAGAAAGGATTTTGTTCTATCACGGTTGAGAAGGATAAAATGAATTCCGAGATAGGATTCGGAAGAAAAGTCCTTAATGTTTTTGAGGATAACGGTATAAGCTTCGAGCATATGCCCTCAGGAATAGATACACTGACAGTCTTTGTTCATCAGGATGAATTTATGGACAAGGAACAGAGGGTAGTCTCAGGGATACACAGACTTACAAAACCCGACACCATTGAGATCGAAGCCGACCTGGCACTTATTGCGGTTGTTGGTCGCGGCATGAAGTCACAGAGAGGTACTGCCGGAAGGATCTTTTCGGCATTGGCGCATGCAAATGTCAATGTAAAGATGATCGATCAGGGATCCAGTGAGCTGAATATTATTATCGGTGTTTCGAATAATGATTTTGAAACGGCGATCAAGGCTATATATGATATATTTGTAACTGCAGCTCTGGTTTAGATTTATAAGAATGAATATATGCCGGAAACAAAACTTTTAGAGAAGCTTTGTTTCCGGCTTTTTATAAGTACAGAATATTTAAAATATCTGAAAAATAGCAACAAAAGGAATAAAATATACAAAAGCAAGATTACATAACTCGAAATTGAAATATAAATATAAAAAATATTACAGAATTGTATTGACAAATAAAAAAGACATGATATAATAAAGACATAAATAAAACAAACACAAATCTTAACAAAGGAGGAACGGTCCACCGGAAAGATAAGTGTATTATCATATATGACATAGCAAGTGGGGCGTAAGTTAGGTGACAGCCGTATGAGATCTGAAAAATGTGATAGTAGGATCCAGGTGTTGCAGTACATGAGTACAAAAGTGGAATACGCCGGTAAGATGTCGATACAACTGAATAGGAAACCATACTAACGATAGAAAGAGAGGTATAGTCCATTGGATTCATCGGTTTAAAGGCGGGTATCAATAGTAATTAGGATTGGTACCCGCTTATTTTGTGCCCAATTATTAAGAAATCTTATATTTTGTATTTCATTATTATATGTTATACTACAGATTGTTATAATAGGGAGAATATATTTGAGGTAATAACATGTCAGATTTGGAACGTACGTCCTCGTGGAACGGACTTGAGATAATTGAAGAGGCCGACGAATTAAAAAAAGCGGCAGCGACCGATGAAGTCAATGATTCGGAAGGTAAAAATGAGACACCTGACAAGGCTTCGGCATCATCCGATGGAAGCGATTCAAACGGTTCAGCCGGTAACGGCCCTGAAAACAAGCAGGAACCCAGGCGTCAGCTCACACCGCAGGAACGAAGAGCCGAGAGACAAAAGCGCAGAAAGAAAAGCAGGATGATAGCATTTGCCGTATTTGCGGTGCTCGTCATTATAACAGCTATAGGTGCAGGCTTTGGAATAAAGGCATTAAACGAAAAAAAAGCAGCTGAACAGCCTCAGTTTCCGGTTGTGGAGGAATTGCCTGTTGAAGAGGAAAAAACGGTCGTTGATATGACACCTGTTATAACACAGGAGGTAGAGGAAGAGGAACCCGAAGAGGAAAAAGAGCCGGAGCAGACAAAAGATGAACTTTTGGATGAGATGATCGAGAGTATGATCGCGGAAATGACTCTTGAGGATAAAGTAGCAGGGCTGTTTGTGGTTACACCCGAATCCCTGACAGGTCAGTCTGCGGTAACAAAGGCAGGTGACGGAACAAAAAAGGCTCTCGAACAGTATCCTGTAGGCGGAGTTATATATTTTAAGCAGAATATATCTTCAAGTGATCAGATAAAGGAAATGATCGACAATACCGTAAGCTATTGCAGATATCCTTTATTCATAGCTGTAGATGAAGAGGGCGGAGATGTTGCAAGAGTAAGAGAAGCCTTAAAACTTGAAAAGACACCTACGGCTCAGGAACTTGGAGAGAATAACAGCTTTGATGATACAAAAAATACATATAAAGAAATAGGAAGTTATCTCGCTGAATACGGCTTTAATCTGGATTTTGCCCCGGTAGGAGATGTTTTGACAAATCCTGACAATAAAGCGATAGGAAACCGTTCATTCGGTGAAGATGCAGCATTAGTCAGCGACATGGTTGGCGGTGCTATAGACGGACTTCATGAGAGCAATATGGTAACGTGTGTAAAGCATTTTCCGGGACAGGGCGGTGCGGATGCTGATACGCATCAGACACTGGCTTCGATAAGCGGTTCGAGAGCCGATATGGAAGCATGTGAGCTCATTCCGTTTAAGACTGCCATAGAACATGGAGTAGACATGATAATGGTAGGACACGTATCAACACCCGGAATTACCGATGACGGACTTCCGGCATCACTTTCCAAAGCTATCATGACAGATATGCTCAGAGTTGATATGGAATATAACGGTGTGATCATTACGGACTCTATGAGCATGGCTGCGATCTCGGAATACTACGGAGCCGATGAGGCTGCAATAAAGGCATTAAAGGCAGGAGCAGACATGATCCTCATGCCGGAAGATTTTGAGATAGCCTACAAAGGTGTTATTCACGCCGTAAATGAAGGAACCATCGATGAGAAGAGAATCGATGATTCTCTTGCAAGAGTATACAGAATTAAGTACAGAGATGAGCTTAAAGATGATAATTGATGACAATTATTCGATAAAAGAAAAAATTTTAATTTTATGTTGATAAAGTGCTTGACATACATCGGCCTATAGTGTAATATACATTATGTTGCTGATGAGCAACGACATAAAATGCGCGAGTGGCTCAGTTGGTGGAGCGCGACCTTGCCAAGGTCGAGGCCGCGGGTTCGAGTCCCGTCTCGCGCTCTTAATTATTTAAGCCGTAAACCTTATAAACAGAGGGTTTACGGTTTTTTATTTGCTATTAGTCTTGAGTCCATGTGAGTCCGTTCATTTTACTCAATGAATTTAGCAACAGATTATTAGTTTCTTCTTTAGAACGATTGTTATAAATATACCCAAATGTTGTTTTTACGTCAGAATGTCCAAGATACGCTCTTATCATTTCTACATTAACACCTTGAGCATTTAATTCAGACGCTACCGTTCTTCGAATATCATGTGAAGATTTTGCTTCAATCCCACATTTACCACATAGTTTCCTGATTAGGTTATCAATAGCTCTTATTTTTGTTCTACCATTTTCATCACAAAAAACATATTCTTGTTCTTTGAAATTGTACTGTTCACTTATTTCTTTGACTCTATTGAAAATAGCTTTTTCATATTCTCCGATTGGCAAGAATCTATCACCGTCAGAACTTTTCTTTTTGGTGTGATCAACAACAGTAATTCGAAGCTCACCATTAGAATTGTAATCTTTTGATTCCATTCTACATATATGAATTTCGCTATTTTTGTAATCAATGTCAGACCACTTGAGTGCGACTAATTCACCTATCCTAACACCCAGCTTAAATAATATGAATATGGCATAACAATCGGTTGAATTTGGTTTAAGTATTATTTCATCATTTAATGCTTTGAAAAGCTTTTCTTTTTCATCCGGTAAATACACTCTACTTGAAGCAGTATGCTTAATAACTTGCTTACATGCGTTTGTATTTACATCAACATCATTGTAAGGATTAAAATCAATATATTTTCTCTTATATGCCATTTTTAGCATATCAGACATGATTAACTTCATATTGTTCAATTCCTTGACTGATAATTGATATTGCCTGATAGTCTTATGAAAAAAGTTTTCAATTTGTTCTGCCGTCAGTTTAACAAGCGGAGTAGAAACAATTGCATCATTTTTATAATACTTAT
>CACZSE010000262.1 GCA_902783735.1 uncultured Lachnospiraceae bacterium | reverse complement strand
ATTACTTCAAGTATCGTGATGCACAGCAGACTAAGGTTGATGTAAGTGTTGCAGATACAAAGAACAACGCATATCCGGTATAATCCGATTGCAATATTAAAGCTCCCGCTTGCGCGGGAGCTTTTTTAATACCGAAATGCTGCGCAGGCTGTGAGGAGAGTGCAGAAATATCAGATGCGTAAAGACTCGAAATGCTTGATTTTCTTTGTATCACGAGTGGATGCGTGGAATTATCACGGCAAACGGCATCCATTTGTCATCCTGACAAAGACGCCTTCCTCGCCATCCGTGGCTCGGATTGCCTTAGTTGGTGACGTGATACGGGAAAATCTAAGCATTTCTCCTACATTACACATCTGATATTTCCGCACATCGCATTTCACAGATTTGCGATGTCTCCTGTGGTGAATCAATTACATGTGGTTATGCAGGTAGATAATGGTATTTTGACATCGGGTATCTTGGCATTTGGAAAATTAAGATTGCAAAAGTGCGTATAAAGCATAGATTTTCATACATCATTAAAAGAAGGAGCAATCAGGGACAGGCATGTCCCTGAAGGCAGCCTTGCCAGGATGACAAATGGCTGACGTTTGCGGCAATATAAGTATACCTACTCTGTGATGTATAGAAAATCATGTTTTATAAGCCTTTTGCAATCATTAATTTTCATAAACCGGCATATACACTTACTAAAATGCCTCTGTATTCGTTTTTGAGGGATAGAAATGTGGATTTGGTCGTAAAATGATGCTGAAACTTGCATTATAATATGTTTAAAAATTCAAAAAAGTGTTAAATCTGCTTTTTTTAAAGACCAATTTGAGCTAAAATTGGATTAAATCTGACAAAAATATGGGGTTTATGGATGGATTTTGACTAATAAAATGACGCCTACAATATGTTGTATGATGACGATAAACGGCGTAAAACCGCAATTATTTAAAAACATTTGATACTTATGAAATTCAAAATGAAAGATGTTTACATAAAACAGGCGATTTGCAGGAACTATGCAGGAAATATTTTTTTGAAATGAATTTCTGCAAGTTTTTTGCAAGATTTATTTACATAACTATTGCATTTTATAAATGACGGGTGTTATAATAATTATTGGTTTATATTGTGTTATTTCTATATATAGTGGTTTTACAGCTATGAAAGGAGCGTTATGGCCAGAAGAGAGAAAATTCACAAGGATTTTTTAGTTGATACTGCGTTCATTCTCGCTAAACAAGAGGGTTTTGAGAATGTTACAGCCAGAAAACTTGCCGCCAAAGCAGGCTGCTCTACTCAGCCTATTTTCAGGCTTTATGAGAATATGGATGACCTTCTTGCCGAGGTTTATGAAAGAGCAGTGGAGTTTTATGATACATTCTATGAAGAATGCCCGAAAATGAATCCGGAGCCTTTTGTTGATCTTGGCCTTGCATATATTAAGTTTGCCGATCAGGAGAAATATTTGTTTAAACTTCTTTTTATGGGTGATAAAAAAAGTTATGCCAAGTCTTTATATGATATTTTAAACGGCACCAAAAGTTATGTCAGTACAGAATTTACCAAAGCTAAGAAAGAGGGCGTTTCAAGTGCTCAGGATCTGTTTACAAAGCTTTGGATATTTATTCATGGAATTGCTTGTATGACGGTTACGGGAGATTATGATCTTGATCAGGATCAGACTTTGAATCTTTTAAGGGAAGCATCCCGAAAACTTGGTACAGATTGATAAGGAAATGATATGGATAAATCTGATGTGATAGGTGTGATCGAGGAATTTTACCCTTCCATGAGTAAGGGACATAAAGCGATCGCCAATTATATAAAAGAATATTATGATACAGCTGTGTTCATGACGGCGGCTAAGATTGGCGAAGAGATCGGAGTCAGCGAATCTACCGTTGTGAGATTTGCTTCCAATCTTGGCTACAGCGGTTTCCCTGAATTTCAGTCTTATCTGGCTTCCTGGGTAAAGAACAGGATGAATAATGTCCAGAAGATCGGTGTAAAATACGGTAACAGTTCTCAAAGTCAGATAATTGATTCTGTATTAAAGGGAGATATTGAGAGGATAAATGATACTTTAACCGAGATCGACCCAAACGCTTTTGAAGCTGCCATCGATGCATTGCTGAATGCAAAAAAGGTTTATGTCAGCGGAATAAGAGCCTGCGCGCCTTTGGCACAGTTCTTGGCTTTTTATCTTAACATGATAAGAGATGATGTTATATGCCTGACAACTACAAGTGTCAGTGAGACCTTTGAACAGATGCTGCGTATAGACAATGATGATGCGTTTGTCGGGATCAGTTTTCCGAGGTACAGCATGAGGACACTTAAAGCCATGGAGTTTGCTTCAGACAGAAATGCGAGAGTGATATCCATTACGGACAGCATTCACAGTCCTATGTGTATGTACAGTTCTATTAATCTCTTTGCTGTAAGCAATATGGTTTCCGTGGTAGACTCCCTGGTTGCTCCACTTAGTGTTATTAATGCGCTTGTTGTTGCATTTTGTCTTAAAGCGCCGGAAGAAGTTAAAGAAAATCTTACAAAACTTGAAGATGCATGGGCAAATTATCAGGTATATCTTAATGATGAGATCAACTTTATCGATGACGAGCCCATAGTTGATTATTCGCTTACAAACGAGGATGAAAATTAAAACGTAAATTAATATATGAAGAAAGTGATTGTTGTAGGAGGCGGGGCTTCCGGCATGATGGCTGCCATAGCGGCTGCCGGGTGCGGAGCAGAAACCATCCTTATAGAAAAAAATGAAAAACTCGGTAAAAAACTCTTTATTACCGGAAAAGGCCGATGCAATGTCACCAATGACTGCGATCCCGAGACTTTTTTTAACAATGTGATCTCTAACCCGAAATTTCTATACAGTTCATATTACGGATATGACAACAATATGATAATGGAAGAGATTGAGACGTCGGGGTGCAAACTCAAGACCGAAAGAGGCGGAAGAGTATTCCCGGTATCGGATCATTCTTCCGATATCATTAAAGCCTTAACAAAGATCCTAAATAATTATAAAGTCGACATTCGGTTGAATACCAAGGTCACCAATCTGCTGATTAAAAATAACGCATGCTATGGAGTGGCGGTTTCTGATAGTAAAAACGACACCAAAATTGAAGCGGACAGTGTTATCTTGGCCACCGGAGGTCTGTCATATGCATCTACCGGTTCAACGGGAGATGGATTGAGATTTGCCAAAGATAACAACCATGATATTATCGAATGCAAACCGGCACTTGTTCCGTTCAATATAAAAGAAGACTGGGTCAAAGAACTTCAGGGCCTGTCTCTTAAAAATGCGGCTCTTAAGATGAGTTGTGGGGATAAGATCATATTCAGCGACTTCGGAGAGATGATGTTCACTCACTTTGGCGTAACCGGCCCTCTCATATTGAGTGCGAGCAGCTATTATACGAAATACTTTAGAAAAAAAGCGACCGGTGAAAGAACTGTAAAATTAAATATTGATTTAAAAAATGCACTAAACGAAGAGCAGCTTGATAAGAGGATCATTCGTGATTTTGAAAAGTACAATAACAAGCAGTTTAAAAACAGCCTTTCGGATCTGTTGCCATCTTCCATGATACCTGTTATTGTAAAACTGTCCGGAATAGATCCTGACAAACCTGTTAATCTTGTTAAAAGAGAAGAGCGGCTTAAATTGGTTAAACTTCTTAAGGGTTTAGAACTTACCGTAAACGGAACCCGGGATTTTAATGAAGCAATAATCACTTCGGGAGGTGTCAGCGTTAAGGATATCGATCCATCCACCATGCAGTCTAAGATCATAAGAAATCTTTATTT
>CACZSE010000261.1 GCA_902783735.1 uncultured Lachnospiraceae bacterium | reverse complement strand
CACCACAGGTTCACAGGGAGAGAGCATGGCAGCCTTGAGCAGGATGGCGGCAGACATACATAAAACGATCTCGATCGGTCCAAGGGACACCATAATCTTTTCGTCTAATCCCATTCCGGGAAATGAGAAGGCAGTCAGCAAGGTCATAAACGAACTTGCAATGAAAGGTGCGGAGGTTATTTTCCAGGATGCTCATGTATCGGGACATGCCTGTCAGGAAGAGATAAAGCTGATCTATTCTTTGGTGAAGCCTGCATTTGCCATTCCCGTTCATGGAGAATACAAACACAGAAAAGCACAGGCGAAGCTTGCCATGGAACTGGGCATGGAAAAGGATAAAGTATTTATCCTTTCGTCAGGCGATGTGCTTGAGATAAATAACGAAGAGGCAAAGGTGACGGGAAAAGTTCAGACCGGAGCCATATTTGTTGACGGTATCGGTGTGGGTGATGTCGGCACCATAGTTTTGAGAGACAGACAGCAGCTTTCCGAGGAGGGCATGATGATCGTGGTCTTAGCCTTGGATCAGGCAACCGGAGAACTTATGGCGGGACCTGACATTGTTTCAAGAGGCTTTGTCTATGTAAGAGAATCGGAAGAGCTCATGGAGGAGGCTACCGAACTTATGCGCGAAGTGGTTTTGGATCTTTTAGATAAAGGGATCACTGACTGGGGAAAGATCAAGTCTTCCATAAAGGATTCATTGGGTGAATATGTTTGGAGAAAGACCAAGAGAAGACCAATGATCATTCCCATCATTCAAGAGGTTTAGTAATGAGTGACAACATAAAAGAACTGATAGGTTCCATTTTTTCAACGGCGATAAAGATTGTTATCGGATTTATAGTGGTAATGTTTATCCGTAAGTATGCGATATTGGCATATAATTACGGATACAGAGTCTTTACCGAACCGCCGGTTACATTAAGCGGTGACGGAACAAACATATCTGTATCCATAGGCGAAGAGCATTCGGCACTTGAGGTCGGGAAAATGCTTGAGAGTAAGGGCCTTATAAGAGACGGTAAGCTTTTCCTTTTACAGGAGCTGGTAAGCGAGAACCACGGTAAGATAAAGCCCGGCAAATATGATCTGAATACGACAATGACAGCTGAAGAGATGATAAACGTCATGGCAGGCGTAGAAGAGGAGAACGAGGAAGATCTTTTGTTCAATGCTGACGGTAATGCGCTTCCGTTTAAGTCAGATGAGGACGAAGAACTTTTAGAGGTTTCCCAGGAAGAACAGGATGAAGAAGTGCCTGAAGGGGAAGTGCCTGAGTCAGAAGCGAAAGAAGAGGAAGAGTAATGGTTGACGAAAGAACCGTTTCATTTATCAATTCGCTTGATCCGGGCAATCCGGCTTATCTCGATGAACTGGAAAAATATGCGCTTGAGACTTTTGTTCCGATCATCCGAAAGGATATGCAGGCATATCTGAAGTACACGATGAAAAGTGTACGGCCCATGAAGATACTCGAAGTGGGAACGGCCATAGGTTTCTCGGCTCTTCTTATGAGTGAGTATGCTCCGTCGGGATGTCATATTACTACGATCGAAAATTATGAACCCAGAATACCGATAGCCAGAGCAAATTTCGAACGATACAATAAATCGGACAGTATCACGCTCATAGAGGGAGATGCTTTGAAGGTACTGCCGGGATTAAAGGATGAATATGATCTGATATTTATGGATGCTGCGAAAGGACAGTACATAAATTATCTGCCGGATATATTGAGACTCTTAAAAAACGGAGGAACACTTATTTCTGATAATGTTCTTCAGGATGGTGATATCATTGAGTCTAAATATGCCATTGAAAGAAGAAATCGCACTATACACAATCGCATGAGAGAATATCTATACGAGTTAAAGCATAATGCTGCTCTGACAACGGTGATACTTCCGGTAGGAGACGGTATTACCGTAAGTATTAAGGAATAAGAAGAATGAGAAAAACTGAGTTACTGGTGCCTGCGAGCAATCTTGAAGTGCTCAAAACGGCAGTTATCTATGGCGCAGATGCTGTTTATATCGGCGGTGAAGCTTTCGGGCTGAGGGCTAAAGCGAAGAATTTCAGCCCACAGGACATGAAAGAAGGTATTGCTTTTGCCCATGAGAGAAATGTAAAGGTATATGTGACGGCAAATATACTTGCCCACAATGAAGATCTTAAGGGTGCAAGAGACTATTTTAGAGAGCTGAAGGAGATTGGTCCCGATGCTCTTATTATCTCTGACCCGGGAATGTTTACTCTTGCAAAGGAGGAGTGTCCAAAGATCGACATCCACATTTCAACACAGGCAAATAATACAAATTACCTTACCTATGATTTCTGGTGGAAACAGGGAGCCAAAAGAGTAGTAAGTGCAAGAGAGCTTTCTCTTGGAGAACTAAAACAGATCCGCGAGCATATCCCTGAAGAAATGGAAATAGAGAGCTTTGTTCATGGTGCCATGTGCATATCTTATTCCGGAAGGTGTCTTTTGAGTAATTTCTTTACCGGAAGAGATGCCAATCAGGGCGCATGTACACATCCCTGCAGGTGGAAATATGCAGTCATGGAAGAATCACGTCCCGGAGAGTATTTTCCTGTGTATGAAAATGACAGAGGAACGTACATTTTCAATTCCAAAGATCTGTGCATGATAGAATATATACCTGAGCTGTTGGATGCAGGCATAGACTCATTTAAGATAGAAGGACGCATGAAGACGGCTTTGTATGTAGCAACGGTTGCAAGAACATACAGAAGGGCGCTTGATGATCTAAAAAAGGGTATTGATGTATACCGGGCAAACATGGACTGGTATCGTGAAGAGATAGCCAAGTGTACTTATCGCAGGTTCACTACCGGCTTTTATTTTGGAAAACCGTCCGATGAAGCGCAGGTATATGACAGCAATACATATATAAACGAATATATATATCTGGGAACGGTTTCATTTATTGACAAAGACGGCAGGGCTGTGATAGAACAGAAAAATAAGTTCTGCGTGGGTGATGAGATCGAGATCATGAAGCCGGACGGAGAAAATATTGCAACATGCGTGGAAGCCATGTATAATTCTGACGGTGAAGCTGTAGATTCATGTCCTCATCCGGGACAGGAGATACATCTTAAACTGAGTGTCATGCCGGATATTTATGACATATTAAGAGTAAAAAACACAAAAGAAGAATAAATACAGTCAGTTTTGGGAAGAACCCCGATATTACGGGAGAAGGGAAGCATCCTATCATTAAAAAGATCGGATCGAATTAAAAAATGAACGTAGAAGAGATTTTTGCATCCAATGTATTCACCATGGGTACAATGCGTGACAGACTTCCTGCGGAGGCTTTCGCCGAAGTAGAGGATGTTATCAAAAACGGTGGAGAATTATCAAAAGCGACAGCCGATATAGTTGCCAAGGCCATGAAGGACTGGGCTGTTGAGAGGGGCGCAACCCATTATACACATTGGTTTCAGCCTTTAACCGGGATCACGGCGGAAAAGCATGATTCGTTTATCACGCATCCCGATTCGGACGGCAAGATGATAATGGAGTTTTCCGGTAAGGAGCTTATTAAGGGCGAACCGGATGCATCTTCTTTTCCATCAGGTGGACTGAGAGCTACATTTGAAGCCAGAGGATATACGGCCTGGGATATAACATCTCCCGCATTTTTGAAAGAAACCGCGGTAGGTTCAACACTTTGCATCCCTACGGCATTCTGTTCATATACAGGTGAAGCTCTGGATAAGAAGACACCGCTTCTTCGTTCCATGGAAGCCCTCAGTAAACAGGCGGTAAGAATAGTCAGGTTGTTTGGAAACACCGAGGCTACGAAAGTAACTCCCAGTGTCGGAGCCGAGCAGGAATACTTCCTTGTAGATCAGGCAAAGGCACTTCAGAGGGAAGATCTTATATTTACGGGAAGGACATTATTCGGATCTCCCGCTCCTAAAGGTCAGGAGATGGACGACCATTATTTTGGAGTCATAAGAGAGCGCGTTGGTGCATTTATGCACGATGTAAATATAGAACTGTGGAAGATGGGCATTACGTCAAAGACGCAGCACAATGAAGTTGCACCTGCCCAGCATGAACTTGCTCCCATATATGAATCGGCAAATGTTGCTGTCGATCACAATCAGCTTGTCATGGAGACATTAAAGCGTGTTGCCGGCCATCACGGCTTAAGATGCCTTCTTCATGAAAAACCTTTTGACGGAGTAAACGGTTCCGGCAAACATAACAACTGGTCCATAGTTACGGACAATGGTCTGAATCTTTTGGAGCCCGGCATAAGTCCCAATGAAAACATTCAGTTTTTGCTGGTTCTTGCCTGCATACTCAAGGCTGTTGACACCCATGCCGATCTGTTAAGACAGAGTGCATCAAATGTAGGAAATGATCATCGACTCGGAGGTATGGAAGCACCTCCGGCCATAGTTTCGGTTTTCCTTGGAGAGCAGCTTGAAGATGTTGTTAAGCAGCTTGTTGAAACAGGCCAGGCATCAAATCTGAAAGAAGGCGGAACGCTTCAAACAGGTGTTTCAACACTTCCCGACTTTGAGATAGATGCAACCGACAGAAACAGAACCTCACCTTTTGCATTTACCGGAAACAAGTTTGAATTCCGTATGGTGGGAAGCTCCGATTCCATCGGAAGCCCCAACATAATCCTGAATGCGATAGTAGCGGAAAGCTTTTGCGAGGCAGCAGATGTCCTTGAGAAAGCAGATGACTTTGATGTTGCGGTTCACGATCTTATAAAGAAATATCTGACCGAGCATCAGAGGATCATATTTAACGGTGACGGATATTCTCAGGAATGGATTGATGAAGCTGCAAGAAGAGGACTTCCGAACATTCCCTCGATGGTAGAGGCTGTAAGTGCTCTTACAACGGAGAAAGCCACAAAGCTGTTTGAAAAGTTTGGTATCTTTACCAAGTCTGAGCTTGAATCACGTGCCGAGATACTTTATGAACAGTATGCCAAGACGATCAATATAGAGGCACTTACAATGGTTGATATTGCCAACAAGCAGCTTGTTCCGTCGGTAATTGAATTTACCGGCATGCTGGCAGACACGGTAAATGCTACCAAGGCAGCAGGCGGTGATCCTACCGTAGCATCTGATCTGCTCAAGCGCGTAGGCGGTCTCCTTACCGCCATGCAGAATGAAAGAGTTGAGCTTTCTTCCATTGAAAAGATCGGTTCTGTTATGGAAAGAGGAAAAGAACAGGCCTTCTACTACCGTGAAAAGGTAGTACCGGCAATGGATAAATTACGTCATACCGCAGATGAACTTGAACGTATAGTTGATAAGGATTACTGGCCTTTCCCGACATATGCAGACCTGTTATTTGAAGTGTAATATTTTGGTATTGAAAAAAACCTTGAAAAGATAAAAAAATACTTGCATTATCCATTAAAATAATGTAATATAACATGTGCTGACATCAAAGTCAGCACAAATATAGCGCTATCGCCAAATGGTAAGGCAACGGACTCTGACTCCGTCATTTTCTAGGTTCGAATCCTAGTAGCGCTGCTTAAAACCCTTGAAAACACCGTATTTTCAAGGGTTTTCTTATTTTTGGAATTGTCTGACAAATCACTAAAACTACCCTCAAAACCCCCTGTTTATGTAACGATATGTAAAAATATATGTAAAAAATTTTGGCCTGTTTTTGGATCCTTACGCGCGTATATTATTATAATTTATATATATTTTATGAGGTTTTCTCAGAAGATAATAATCTAATATCTAATCTCTAATATCTGTGTGACGTTTTGTCATAGGTAAAATCTGACAAATTGTAACGTATAATTGTGACAGAGAAGTGACAAAAAGCGTGACAATATGTCACGCCAATAAAACGGTATCCGTATCAAAAAAAATGAAGCCCCAATTTGAGGCTTTCGATGTGTAGGGATGCAATGAACTTTACGGATGTGTCTCACTTCGTATACGTTAAGGAGAAAGGCGGAAGGGAAAGACTGGCGCCCATTGATGACATACCTTACGATAAGTTCCATCCTGGGTTAGGAAGGGCGTATCAGTCTCAGGTATATTGCTGTAGAAAGGATGAAAAGGGAAAGAAACTGGATAAGACTGCTATGTTACTAGCATCCAAAGCACTTGGTCATAACAGGATCGAGATTGTCGCCAATAACTATCTAAGGGGAATATGAGATTTGTTATATCCCCAACATAAGAAGCTCGTTTTTATTGCTTACCAGAGTGTGTGAAAGTTTTTCTGTAAATGAGATATCCTAAGATAATTGACGAGCTGTATGGCGGTAAGATTACCGTTGTCCAGCTCGTT
>CACZSE010000260.1 GCA_902783735.1 uncultured Lachnospiraceae bacterium | reverse complement strand
TCTTCGAGGATATCTCTCATTGAGACAAGCCCGGCAGTCTGACCGTATTCATCGATAACAATTACAAGCTGTAATCTGGCAGCCCTCATGGTCGAAAACAGCGCATCGACCTTTCGTGTTTCCGGTATGAACTTTGCCTCACGTATAAGGCCTTCTATCTTGTCGATACTCTTCTTTTTGTTTGTCTTGTCGCGATTTGCGGCTATCGCATCTTTTATATTTATGATACCGACTATATGATCGATATTCTCGGAATATACCGGAAAACGCGAATTATTGCTGTCAAGCATCTGTTCGATAGCATCTTCAAGTTTTTGATTGATATCGATCGCTATGATGTTTGATCTGTCGGTCATGATATCCTTGGCAGCCTTATCTCCGAATTCGAAGATATTGTTGATCATTGCCGCTTCCGATTCTTCGATCATGCCCTGCTCGGTTCCTTCATTGACAATGGAAATGATCTTGTCTTCCGTAGCACCGCTCTTGATCATCCCTTTAAAAAGCGGGAGAAAATGACCTGCAAGGGCACCCAGTAAAAAAAACACAAAAGAACAGATCACAATAGTAGTAAATGTATACATTGTACTCCTTCAATATAAAATATACCGAAATATAAATATATCATTTTATGGGGATTACGTCAATTGTGCCCCGTTCTTAAGATCTACCACGGGTACATCCGTAAAATAGTCCTTACTGTAAACATATTCTCCGTCTTTGATAAACAATCTGGGAACACGTTTACCGATATCACATGCAAGTTCATAGTTTAAGTGATCCGAAAGGTCCGCTATCTCCTCCATGGTTATGACCTCATCACCGTTTTTCCCAAGAAGCGTTACGGTATCGCCCATCTGTGCTTCAGGGATAAATGTGACATCAACCATGAGCTGATCCATGCATACCCTGCCTAAGATCTTAGCCTTTTTCCCGTGTATGAGAACATGGCTCTTATTTGACAATGCTCTCGGATATCCGTCCGCATAGCCCACAGGCACGGTCGCTATAGTTGTGGGTCTGTCCGTGACAAATGTTCCGCCGTAGCTTACCGGTGTACCCTTGGGCACATTTTTTATATAGGTAATGTGACTGACAAGACTCATGGCCGGTTTAAGAGAGATCTTATCTTTTGAGACTTCGTCCGAGGGCCACAGGCCGTAGAGTATTATGCCGGCTCTGACGGCATCCATATGTGCATGGGGCATCTCGATGATCGCAGCGGAGTTCGAACAATGCTTAACCTTAAATCTGAATCCCGTTTCATCCTCAACACCTTCCGTAAAGCTCTTAAATAATTCAAACTGCTCATTTGCGTTGGTCTTATCAGTCTCGTCCGCCCTTGCGAAATGTGTAAATATTCCTTCAACCTCTATATTCTTAAGAGAAAGAGCATATTTTACAAGATCAAGGCCCTCGTCGAAGGGGCTTATGCCTATCCTGCTCATTCCCGTGTCTACCTTAATATGGATGATCGCTTTTTTATTTAGCCTGCCTGCCGTCTCATTCAGTTCATCCAAGGTATCCCGTCTGAAGACCGTCAGTCTGACTCCCCTGTCGATCATCTCTTCATAGGCATAAGGAAATGTATATCCGATTATGAGTATATCCTTTTTTATGCCGGCCCTCAAAAGCTGCATGGCTTCTTCGGCCGTGGCTACCGCATAGCCCTTTACCATATCGTGACTCTCGAGCATAAGGGCGATCGGGATCGCTCCGTGACCGTAACCGTCCGCCTTAATGACCGCATAGATGCCGTCGCCCGACTTCGTTACTTTCTCGATCTGTTTCATATTCTGATCTATACTGTCCAAGTCTATAAGAGCACATACTCTGTCGTATCTTTCAAGCATATCTTTATACTTCCTTAACTTTCGCTGTTTTTCTTTATGGGATTGTCCGAAGGATTGTACTTCATATCAAAAAGATCGATAACTTCGGCTCCGAAGATATCATGCATGTATGAGTATATCTCCTGATTTGCTATCTCATATTCCTGTTTCCTGACTACGTTCTTCTTAAGCTCAATACGTATATTGGCAAGCCACTTTGCCAGTTCATCTATACCTTTTTCATTTTCCTTAAGCTCATCGTAGCAGGTTTCCATGGTATGAATCATGAGCTGCTTATTGACCTCGGCTATCTGCTTGGGGAGCTCCATCAGCTCATCGTTATGAGAATCTATCTCCTCGTTGCATCTGTCGATCTTTTCCTTGACCTTTTCTACCTTACTGTCATTTTCGTCATCCATGAGATTAACGATCTCGTCCATCAGCTCTTTCTTGACACGTTTGATCTCTTTGACCTCATTATTGACGCGCCCCTGCTTTTTTAAGAGTTCATTTAACTTGCCTTCATACTCTTCAACTTCCGGAGTCTTTACAACCTTCGTAAAAAGCTTATGCCACTTTGTATCAAGAGTAGCTACAGGAACCTTTTTTGCAGATAAAGCATTAATCATCTTATCAATATCTTTTGCCATATCATGACCTCATAAAATGTGTTCTGTTATATGATAATTTCATGAGGCTTTCCGACAGATGAACGTTTTCCACCGTCACATCATCGGGAACCTCAAGATCAACATGTGCAAAATTCCAGATAGCCTTGATCCCGGCCTTCACAAGTCTGTCGGCAACCTGTACGGCGCCGGCTTTGGGGATCGTTATAACAGCCATATCAATATTGTTTTCCTTTATAAATTCTTCCATGACCTCCATGGGCATTATCTCTATGCCTCTTATGGAGCCTCCGATAAGTTTTGGATCACTGTCAAAACAGCCGTCAAAAATAAAGCCGCGTCTTTCGAAATTTACGTAATTTGCCAAACAATGCCCCAGATTGCCGGAGCCTATCAGTATCATGTGATGCTGCCTGTCGAGTCCGAGTATCTTTCCTATCTCCCTGTACAGAGATTCTACGTTGTAACCATACCCCTGCTGACCGAAACCTCCGAAATTATTGAAATCCTGCCGGATCTGCGAAGCAGTCGCATTCATGATATCGGCCAGATCCTGACTCGATATCCTTTCCACGCCTTTATCCTTAAGCTCCCCCAGATACCTGTAATAACGAGGCAATCTGGTGATAACGGCCTGTGAAATGTTTCTTTCGTCCATAATATCCCCCGAATATTATCCAATTCAAAAATATAGTAAACGTCAGGTACGTTTACTGTAAATCGCCGTAAAAACGGACAATCATTTTGCTAAATATATTATACTCTTTGTGAAATTCTTGTCAATCTTATCGAAGGCCTTTTACTTGCCTTGTGACGGGTAAATCTGTATAATCGATTTGTTATGATATTATCGGTAAATAATGTAGAAAAATCCTATACAGACAATCAAATATTAAAAAAAGTCAGTTTCCATTTAAATGACAACGATAAAGCTGCTCTGATCGGTGCGAACGGCTGCGGAAAGACCACACTTCTAAAGGTGATCATGGGATTGGAACATGCGGATAGCGGCGAAGTAACGTTTTCAAAAGACCTCAGTGTCGGTTATCTTCCTCAGAATGCTCTGCTCGATTCGGACAAGACCGTCTATGATGAAGTGCTCAGTGTAAAGCAGGATCTCATGGATATGGAATACGAGCTTGAGAACATTCAAAGCGCGATGGAGCATGCATCGGGCAATGAACTGAACGAACTAATACACAAGCATACCGCTCTTCTTTCCGAATTTGAAGATAAAGGCGGATATGTTTATAAGAGTGAAGTTCGCGGAGTATTGCTCGGACTTGGTTTTATTGAAGAACAGTTCTCACAGTCCGTCAACACTCTTTCGGGCGGTCAGAAGACCAGAGTCGCTCTGGGTAAGCTTTTATTGAATTCACCCGATCTCATCATACTCGACGAGCCTACAAACCATCTTGACATGAGCAGTGTTTCATGGCTTGAAAACTATCTTTTGAATTATAAAAAGGCGGTTTTTGTTGTCTCGCATGACAGATATTTTCTGGATCGTATAGTGAATAAAGTCATTGAGATCGAAGCGGGCAAGGCGACAACCTATGACGGTAACTATTCCGAATTTTCCGTAAAAAAGGAAATCTTAAGAAATGCCGCTATGAACGCATACATAAAACAGCAGGCTCAGATCGAGCATCAGGAAGCCGTTATCGAAAAGCTCAGAAGCTTTAACCGTGAAAAATCGATCAAAAGAGCCGAATCAAGAGTTAAAGTCCTCGAAAAGATGGACAGGCTGGAAAAGCCGGTCGAGCTAAATGATGATATGCAATTAACTCTCACGCCCCGGATCGAATCGGGCAAGGATGTTCTTTATGTTGAAGGCTTACGTAAGGCATTCGGTGAAAATGTATTATTTGACGATCTTACATTTGAATTAAAACGCGGTGATCATGTTGCGATAATCGGTGATAACGGCACGGGCAAGACAACACTTCTTAAAGTGTTAAATGAGGTCGAAAGCGCCGATAAGGGTTCATTTCGTCTGGGGACAAAAGTGAGTATCGGATATTACGATCAGGAACATCACGTTTTAAACGACGATAACACGATCTTCGAAGAGATAAGCGATGCATATCCGAATCTGAATAATACCGAAATAAGAAATGTTCTGGCAGCTTTTCTTTTCACGGGCGA
>CACZSE010000259.1 GCA_902783735.1 uncultured Lachnospiraceae bacterium | reverse complement strand
CCCTGCTTTCCTATTATCATGCCCTTGTGACTGTCACGTTCGCAGATGATCGTGGCATCGATGCTGCATACTTTTCCTTCATATTTCATGGAGTCGATCGCAACGGCTACTCCGTGAGGTATCTCATCGCCCATGGTACGCAGCACCTTTTCTCTTATCAGTTCTGCGACGATCTGACGCTCGGGCTGGTCAGTGATCGTATCCTCATCGTAAAACGGTTCACCGTAGGGCAGATACTGCATGATGCATTTTATAAGATCACCCAGCCCGTCCTCTTTTTTTGCCGAAACCGGGACTATCTGATCGAAATCATATTCTTTGCTGTAGGTTTCGATGACCGGAAGTATCTCTGCTTTTTTTACCGTATCGCTCTTGTTTATGACAAGGATGACCGGCACTTTTGCCTTCTTTATCTGCTCCAATATGCTCTTTTCACCCGCGCCTATATAGGTGGTGGGCTCAACCAGCCACATTATGACATCCACTCCGTTCATGGAACCGTAGGCAGTATTTACCATGTAATCGCCAAGCTTGTTCTTTGCCTTATGTATGCCGGGTGTGTCCACAAACACGATCTGACCCTCATCCGATGTATATACGGTCTGTATCCTGTTTCTGGTGGTCTGGGGCTTCTTGCTCGTTATGGCGATCTTCTGACCTATCAGATGGTTCATGAGTGTGGATTTGCCCACATTCGGTCTCCCTATTATGCCGACAAACCCGGCCTTATAGTCATTTTTCATGTATATCTCCGTTGATCTGTATATATTTTGCCGGCCCGGTCTATTACCTTGCAGGCTTCTCATTTTGTATTTTATGCTCACTTACTATATAATAATAAAAAAATGTTTTTTTTACCATAATTTTATTGCATCGGGTACGTATCTATATCAGAACGATAAGACAAATGGGCAAATGAAACTCTCATTTACCCGGGAACGGAGGAAATTATGAAAAGAAAAGTTATTGTATGGTCTCTTGCCGTCATTACCGCGTTGACCATAACAGGATGCGGCGATTCGAGTGCGGATTCAGGCTCATATAAGAGTTCTGCTCCCATGGCAAATGATGCTATTGCCGAAGAAGCCTACTACGACGGCGGCGACATGGTCTCATATGCTTCCGAAGACTATGAGATGTACGATGAGGCAAAAAGCACTTCTGCCGGAACAGACACGACCACCACAGAAAATGCTTCCACCTCGAACCGTAAGCTCATCCGCGATGTAAGCCTTTCGGTCGAGACCAAGGAATATGATACACTGGTCAAAAATCTTTCTGACAGCATTACTGCTCTGGGCGGATATATTGAAAATATGGATATGCATAACAATTCATATAATTCAAGCCGCAACAGTTCAAGAAACTCATATATCCGCGCACGTATCCCCGCAAAGAACCTCGATACGTTCATAAATACCATAGGCGAGCAGACAAATGTCACAAACAGATCCGAATCCGTGCGTGATGTGACCCTTACCTATGTAGATATGGAAAGCCATAAGAATGTTCTTATCGCTGAAAGAGACCGTCTCATGGAATATCTCGAAAGAGCCGAGACCATTGAAGAGATGATGTCCATCGAAGATCATCTTACGGATATCCGTTATCAGATCGAGAGCATGGAAAGCCAGCTCCGTACCTTCGATAATCAGGTTGATTTCAGTACCGTGGATATAAACATAACCGAAGTTATAGATTATACCCCCATTGAAGAGCCCACAGAACCCAAGACCGCATGGGAGCGCATCTCCGAAGGCTTTTCACACAGTTTAAGGGATGTTATCCATGATGTTAAGGAATTCTTCATAGACCTTATCATCGATCTTCCTTATATCGTTATCACACTTATCAAGATCGCGATCGTTGTCTTTATCCTTCGTCTGATCCTTCTCTCAAACAAGAGATTCCGCAACTGGGTTAAGACAAGAAAGGAAGAGCGAAAGGAACGCAAAGCGGAAAAAAAGGCCGCAAAAGCCGCTAAGAAAGAAGGAAAGGTTCTCGAAACCTCAGGCAGCAAAGCAAGTACCGAAGTAAGCGATACTACTGCTTCTGAAAGCACCGAAAACAAAGAAGTATAATATCACCCGAATAAGAATATAAAATAAAAAGCTTTCCGTCACAGGTGGTTGGTTCACCCGTACGGAAAGTTTTTTATATGTGATCCATGCGACAACATGTACTCAGATCAAACCAAAGATCACTTATGAGTAAGACCGTGTTCAGAATATCCCGAACATCTTGTCATTAAAGCCTGCCAGTATATTGTTATAATCCACATAATCGATATTTACGCCGAGAGTATCATTCCAGGCTTTTAACAATCTGTCGCAGGCTTCTTTTGCTCTCTCGTCACAGTTGTTATCTTTCCCCGTAAGTAACATAGCCGGAAAGATAAAATAGATCATGAAAAGACTCAGGTCCTGTTTCTTAAGCTTCCCCAGTCTGTTTAAAAACGAATATTTTTTGCATATCTGTTTTGAAAACTCAATATATTTATCTTTACTTGCATCCGGATCGTTTACATCAGAAACCGCATCTATGAGAGTCTTTAACTGCTCTTCATATTTCTTTCTGTAAATATCCATGTTCTTTATATATTCGCTCTTTTTAAATTTCTGAAGCAATATCTCGTAATCATCAAACAATTCTGTCATGTATACTCTTCCTTTTTTATTATCATGCCTTTTCTATCATATTTTCAAGATTATCAAAGAGCTCCTTTTCGCTCTTTATGGCTTCCTCATTTCCGACAACACAAATATAGCCGTCTTCGAGGATTGCCTTCATGTATTTTGAAAGATCTCTTATGCTGTTCACATTAGTCGAAAGGACCTCATCTCTCTCCTTCTGATAATCGGCCTCACTGTAATTGGTCATATATGCGCTGAGTGATTTAAGCGCTTTTGCCGAAGGGGTAAGAGGCGCATCAAGATCGCTGATGGCTCCTATTATATACTGCGTCATGGCTCTGTCGGGTATATCGAAGGAATCCACATAGTCAACTATGCCCTCATATGTATCGAGCGTCTTTTTAAGGTTCGGATCCCTGTAGGATACAAAGAAGCTGTCTCCGCCTTTTCCGAAGGCACTCATGCATCCGTAGGCTCCGTTTTTAACACGAACGTTTAACCACAGATAATCATAGCTCATGATAACACGTAAGACTCTTAAGCTTCCGGTATACGGCAGCCCTTTATTTACAAAGTTACCGCCTCTGCATACATAGTTTACCTGCGATGAGTTCATGATACCTTCATTTTTGACATCGGGTACCGGGTCAAATGCTTTAAGCCCTGCTTCGCTTTTTTGCGAATCTTCAAAGGCCTTCAGGTCAGTAAGGAATGCTTTCGCCTTTGTCTTAAAGTCTTCATATTCAGCTTCCGAACCGGCAAAGTCAAACATAAGATTCTCGCGTTTAAATATTATGCCGGTAAGCCTTTTTAAGTTTTCAATATAGGCTTTCTTTTGACCGTCATAGTCATTGTCGGTCTTTTCCACAAGCTTATATCCTGTATAGCCGCTCAGTCTGTCGGTAAGTACCGCTCCCTTTGAAAAATAGGTTCCGAGTCTTCCTATTGCCACCTGATGGCCTGAGCTCATCATCGTTGCCTGCGCTCTTGATCTCATCTCACTGACAAGCTCTCTGTTTCTCTTTTCATTGTCCAAAACGGATGTGAAGATGATCTCCTTTAAAAGATCAAATGCGTCTGACAGACCGCCCTCCAAAACCTTTGCCTTCCACTCAAAGGTGACGGTATTGCTGTCAAGGTTCTTTGAATCGGTATAGATATTGCAAACAGGTGCAATGCCGCCGGTCAGGATGTTGATCCTGTCAAATAATTCGGAGTAAGTATAATTCTTTGTATCTACAAGGCCCATGGTATTCTTAAGAATGCCGGCATAAGCATACAACTCCTCCGATATCTTTGACATATCAAAGATCAGTCTTATATAGTCGATACCGTGAGTGTCCACACCATGATAGAGCGTCTTCACACCGTCTATGTCTCTTACTTCGTTGTAAAGCTTTCCGGTCTCCTTCTTTATATCCTTAAGCTCAAGCAAAGGTATGCGCTCGAGATCCTCGGGGCTGTCCTCACTCTCCTGATATTCCTTAAGCTCTTTTGTCTTTTTTACAATATCCTTTATCTGTTCTTTTGTAAGGGTTTCCTTAAATTGCGAAAGCTTTGCGGCCAGTTCCTTATCTTCTTTTTCCACCAGTCCGATCTCGGGAACAACAACGACTACCGATCTGTGTGAGTTCTTAAGAAGATATTTTTCTATAAGATTTTCAAAATAACCGGTATCGATCTTTTCACGAAGCTTCTTGAATGTCTCACCGCATGAGATATGAATAAACGGCTTGTTATCATCATAGAGCCAGCTGTCCAATGCCTGCAGACCGTACATGAGTCCCGGCGGGTAAGAACCGAAGTCGGCCTCACGGTATTTGAACTCAAATGCATTAAGTGCCGCACGCAGTGTATCTTTATAAAATCCGTTCTTAACGATCTGTGTCAGGACCTCTTCTATTGTATCCAGAAAGCTCTGCTTTTTGTCCTCATCGGAATTCTTTGCGATGATCGAAAAATAGGGCTGTTTAATGCCGTTTTCATAGAAGCTGTAAGCATCCTTCGCAATGCCTTTATCAAGCAAAGCCTGCTTAAGTACAGCGCCGGGTGCACTGCAAAGTGCATAATCTATGATCTGTAATGCTATATATTCCTCCGGATCCAGGCTGTTGCTGAAAACGGCATTGTAAGAAAGGTAGGTGTTTTCTTTTGCAGGTTCACTGGCGGTTATCGAAAAGCTCTTCTTTACTTCCACGGGTTTATCGAAACTCTTTTGAACCTCAACCTCGGAATCTACCTTTATCTCATCGAAGCTGCTTAAATACTTTTCATCTATAAATGCAAGCTTTTCCTCAAAATCCATGTCCCCGTAAAGGTAAATATAACTGTTTGAGGGATGATAATACTTCTTATATGTATCTATGAACGCTTCATAGGTAAGCTCGGGTATTGCCTTCGGTGCGCCGCCGGATTCATTACCGTAGGTCGTATCGGGGAAAAGCGAATTAAAGATCTCTCTTTCAAGCACATCGTCGGGCGATGAAAAAGCACCCTTCATCTCATTGTAAACAACACCGTTTATGGTAATGTCATCATCCTCATCGTTCATCTCATAATGCCATCCCTCCTGCTTGAAGGTAAGGTCATTTTTTAAGATGTTCGGATAAAATACCGCATCAAGATATACATGCATAAGGTTTTGAAAATCCTTATCGTTTGTACTTGCCACGGGGTAGACCGTCTTATCGGGATAGGTCATCGCATTCAAAAAGGTATTGAGCGAACCCTTGACAAGCTCGACAAACGGATCCTTTACCGGGAAATCCCTTGAGCCGCAGAGCACCGAATGCTCCAAAATGTGCATAACACCGGTGCTGTCCTTCGGTGTTGTTCTGAATCCGATATAGAAAACCTTGTTATCATCATCATTTTCCATGATAACAACCCTGGCTCCCGATCTTTTATGCCTTAAAAGATAACCAACACTCTTAAGGTCATCGATATTCTCTTTACTTATAAGTTCATATTTGTCCAATTTACTTAAATCAGCTTTTTTCATCAATATGCTCCCTAAAAAATTAATCCTGCCTGTTAAGAAACCGCAAGCAGGTTTATCTTGTAAATATGCATCTCTTCCACGAAGATGGTATTCATGTTCTCATGAAGATAGTCATTCTCAACAATATCTTCGATCTTGTATTCGCGGGCAACGTATGACCCTTTATTCTCATCGAATACATACAGCCTGAATTTAGCCTTGAGCTTTTTAAATATCATGTAGGACATATCCTCTTTTTTCATGAAGAAGATATGATTCTCGATCGTTGCTTCCTTTGACATCTCGGTCAGGATGTAACGCGAAAGGATGATCTTTAACTTAAAGGGGATCTCATCCATGTCAAGCATCTCGCCATAGCTTAACTTTCCGCCTATGTAGATGTTTGTCACATCCTGTATTACATGCTTATAATCTCTGTCTGCCATATATCACTCAATATCCTCGATCTTTTTTCCGCTTACACGTATGGCATCTTCGATCGCCTTTTTTGAAAATTTCCCTTCGGCCGCAAGTTCTTCCACCGTGACCTTTCTTCCCAGGTCCTGCGCAAGCTCTTTGGCGGCATCGGCGATCTTATTTACCTTTTCAACCAGTTTATCATCGGCTTTTTTACTGTTAAGCTCCTGTGAGATAAGCTCCTCCATGGCATCCATCGCCATTTTGGCGAGCATTCCCGGGACCTCATCCGGTGTTTCTAAAGCTCCCAGCATCTCTACGCCTAAAGTAAGCGCCACATTTCCCTCACCGATAAGATCTTCTATGAGAACGCCCTGACCGGTATAGAGCTTTGCCATGTCAACCACATCGGAGAGCATGATCTCTATAAGACTTCTTTTTGCATCCCTTTCTCCTGCCATGGCCGACATGTATACGGCTCTTTTTTCGCCGTCTGTAAGATCGGGCAATTCAAGCAGGCTCTCGGTATACATATTCAGATAATCCATGTCCTCATCGGAAAGGATCTCTTCATCGCTCAATCTCTCACCGATCCCGATATTTTTAGCCTTAAGGAAATCATATACGGGAGCGAGCATCTCTCCGCTCATGCCTATCTCAGCAAAGGCCTCTTCTATCTGCTCCTGCTTAAGAAAGCCTCCCTGCAAAGAAGCCATGGTCTTTATTTCTTCAATTTTCTGCGCAAATTCTTTTTCGCTGTTCATATGATCTACTCCACGTGCTTATGAGTAAACAAATGGTCGTTACAATACTCGTAATTTCCGTTACACTTCGAACAGAATCTGAATTCCAGCTCGGGATTTGTCTCATCCGTTCTTCCGCAAATGGCACATTTATGCTTTGTGACCATCTTCGGAGCTTCTTTAACCTTTTTTCGAAACTCCTTACGCTGCTGTTGCTGCTGTCTCGTTATGCCGATACGTTTTCTTCCGCTGAAGAAAAATACCAGGAAATTAAACAGTGACGCAATGATCGGAGTTGCTATGAAGAAACCTCCGTTTAAGCATTCGATGACCATCAGGACCGCATATATGACTCCGAGGATCTTTACCTTTATCGGAATGACAAACATGAGCATGATCTGCATCTCGGGGAAGGTAGCGGCAAAGGCTAAAAAGATGGACATGCAGATATAATAGGTCGAAAAAAGATATCCTATCGAATAGTCGCCAAGGCCCATGAGCGATAAAACTCCGTACATGACAAATGAACCGATGACGGTAAATATCATGCCCGAAAAGATATATACATTGTATCTGTAGGTACCCCAGACATTCTCCAGTGTTCTTCCTATACTGTAGTAAAAATACATGGCGATCAGTACCCAGAAGATATTGTCTGTCCTTGGCGGACTTATGATCCATGTAAACAGTCTCCAGACCTGTCCCTTTAAAATGAGTGACGGTTCAAGGCTGAGATATGACATAATATTTCTCGTAAAAGGGATATATATAAGTGCATATCCTATGGCAAAACAGACTATCATGTATAGTGACAGGTTGTTTATGGCATATTTTGAGAGTTTTCTTTCTGTTTTGTCTATCCAGTTATCTTTCAATGTTACTCCTTCGCGAACGGATGCCGTTCGCATAATACTTATGATATTTCACTGATCTGACAGAAGCGGTTATACTCTTCGTCGATCTTCACGAATTTGTCTTTATCACCGGTCACGGCATTGTCCGGATGGAACTTTGCCGCATATTTATGATATAGTTTTTTTGCCTCTGACTTGGATTTGCACATAGCGAAATATCTGAGGTTATGCCTTCTTGCGAATTCATGCTGCCTTGCAACCTCTTTTTCGACATCGCTCATCTCACTCTCGGGCTTTTGACGGGTATCGTAATTCTTTCTGTAGGCGCCTGTATTTTGAGAAGTTCCGTAGCTTCGTGAATTCTGCGCATTTGAATAAGGTCCGCCGGTTTGTGTATTCCTGTAGGTTCTGTTATCGGTAGCACCCGATGAACCGTTCGAATACTTCCTTTTAAATTCCGCTTCAAAAGATCTGGCCTTACTTCTGTGAGAATAGATATCCTGTTGATTGAAGAAATTTGCGGCACCTAAAAAAGGATCATCAAAACTTTGGTTTTCCAAGGCCTTCTTCTGTTTGGCCCTTCTGCTTCCGAACAGCCAGAAAAACCTTGGATCGTGAGCTATCTCCCAGCTTTCGAATGCATCCTTTATGCCGTCATTGTTCAGATCGTCGGCAAAATACTCGCTGTAGTAGTATCTGAACTCTTCATAGTTATTCGGATTCTCTTCCTTGTACTTTTGAAATACACTCGACCACCAGATCATAAACACTCCAAAAGCAACAATATAGGCAAATGAAAATACCGCACCTTCAAAAGCACCTATCAGTGGAATGCTGACTATATAATAGGTGAGCGAAAAAGTTGTCATAAACCGCTTTCTTAAGAAACTTTTTACAAGTATTCCGATCGGTATGGCAAAAAGCAGTACAAATTCTATGAATTTATAATAATAGAAACTCGAATGCATTATCATTTAAACATGATCCCCATAAGGTTTCTTCCGATGGAAGCTCCCACATTTCCTCCAAGCTTTTTACCAAACTTGCCAAAGCTTGAACCGATAGTATTTCCCAGCTCTCTTCCGATGGTTCCCGATGCCGTCGATGCCACACTCTTTGCTGCTCTCTTATATGCCTTTGCGGTATCGCTTTCCTTCTTTGAAGGCTTTGCTGCTGTTTCCTTTGCGGGCTTACTCTCTTTTCCGGGATGATTCGGATTGGGCTTTTTGATCTTACTGTCACGCTCTGCTTTTCTTGCTGCGAGCTCGGCTTCAAGTTCCTCTATGCGCTTCTGTTCCTCGCTCTTAACCTCAGCTTCCTTTGCGGCTGCCGATACGGCCTGTATCTCGGCTTCTGCCTTTGCTTCAGCCTCCTGCATGCCCTGCTCTGCCACATTCATGAGTATCTCATATGCGGATTCTCTGTCGATGACATCGTAGAACTTTGTATACATATCATTGTTCATGACAACATTTTTACGTGTCTCATCATCTATAATGCCCATGAAGCTCTGGGGCGGAAGTATGCTTGTCTTCTTTACTATCGTGGGCACACCGCTCTCATCAAGAACAGATACAAGTGCCTCCCCGACACCAAGCTCCGTAAGTACGCTGAATGTATCAAATTCGGGATTTGCCCTGAATGACTTTGCCGCGATCTTTGCGCCCTCAAGTTCCTTGGGAGTGTATGCACGAAGCGCATGCTGTATCTTATTGCTTAGCTGACCCAAAACACCGTCGGGAATGTCCTTGGGATTCTGAGTGATAAAGTAAACGCCTACACCCTTAGACCTTACAAGCTTAACTATCTGTTCGATCTTGGTGAGCAGTACCTTGCTTGCACTGTCAAAGAGCATATGAGCCTCATCAAAGAAAAATACTATCTTGGGTTTATCGAGATCCCCTGCTTCGGGCATATTCTCGTACAGTTCCGAAAGAAGCCATAACATGAAGGTCGAATACATATTGGGATTGTTTATGAGCTTCTGACAATCCAATATATTTATCCTTCCCTTGCCGTCATATTCTGTCTTTATAAAGTCTTCTATCCTTACGGCAGGCTCCATGAAAAAGCCTTCTCCGCCTTCACTTTCGAGTGCGACAATGGCTCTTATTATCACGCTCAAGCTGGCCTCGGTCATCTTTCCGTAATCGGCCGCATATTCCGCCGCATGCTCCGATACGTAATTTATCATTGACTTTAAATCCTTTGTATCAAGCAACAAAAGTCCTTCATCGTCGGCTATCTTAAAGATGATCGTCAAAAGATCCGCCTGAGTATCGTTTAAACCTAAGATCCTTCCCAAAAGCAACGGTCCCATCTCTGAAATGGTAGTCCTCAGATTGATGCCCTTCTCTCCGTATACATCCCAGAATGTCGTGGGATATGCACGCAGTGAGAAGCCTTTATTTACCAGATCGAGCGCTTCCATTCTCTTTGCTACCGTTCCGCTGTTTTCTCCGGGTCTGCACATGCCCGAAAGATCTCCCTTTACATCGGCCAGAAAGACCGGCACTCCGGCATCGGAGAATGATTCGGCCATGACCTTTAAGGTCACGGTCTTTCCCGTTCCGGTCGCTCCTGCGATCATGCCATGTCTGTTCGCCATTTTAGGGCTGATATATATATTTTCTTCTGACGATACTCCTATCCAAATCTTTCCATCCTGATACATATTTGCACCTCCAAATACCCTTATTCTTCATCATAGATACTAACATATCCAATCTTATTAAGTATATCATATGAGTTATAAATTTTATATAAATTTTTGGGGCGGACAGTGCCGGGCACCCGATCGAGCGAGAGCGTGTCTGCGCAGAAAATATTGCATCCGCCGCCCCTAAATATACAAATTTTCTATATTTGTAAAAAAATATTGAAAAAAGTATATATTTTTCAGATAATAAAAGTATGAAGTTGAAGCGAATGTCTGTGGATCT
>CACZSE010000258.1 GCA_902783735.1 uncultured Lachnospiraceae bacterium | reverse complement strand
TTGGCGAAGGAACTCAACCTGAGAAATACACCTGATATTCACTTTTATCTTGATCAGTCTATAGCCTATGGTGTCGACATGTCTCATAAAATAGATGAGGTCATACGACAGGATGAGGAAAAGAGTAAGAATGATTGATATTTTGGAAGAAGTAAAAGGTGCAAAGAGCATAGCTGTCGGAGGTCATATCAGACCCGACGGCGATTGCATCGGTTCCTGCATGGCGATGTATTTATACTTGAAAAAAGCCATGCCGGAGGCACAGACATTTGTATATCTGGAAAGCTTTTCTCCGGTCTTTAACTGTCTTAAGGGAGTTGACGAGATAAAAAGGCCCGACGGTACAAAGCATGCACACGATGTTTTTATTGCTTTGGATTGTAACGGTGAGCGCCTCGGTGATTGCGAACCGGCTTTTTGGGGAGCAAAAAAGAGGATCAATATAGATCATCATATCACGAACCCCGGAGACGGTGATGTAAATTACATCGTACCCGGAGCCAGCAGCACATCGGAACTCGTTTTTGACTGCATGGATGAAAAATATATTGATACCGATATAGCCACGGCGATCTATCTTGGAATGGTTCATGATACCGGAGTATTCCAGTATTCGAATGTTTCACCCAAGACATTAAGAACGGCCGCAAAACTTATAGAATACGGCTTTGATTTTTCGAAGCTTATTGAAGAAACGTTTTATCAGAAGACGTATGTCCAGAATCAGATAATGGGAAGGACCATACTTGAGAGCATGCTGTTTTTGGACAAACGATGCATAGTGGGACACCTCGATGCAAAGACAATGAAGTTTTACGGTGTTACATCTAAAGACATGGATGGCATAGTTAATCAGCTCAGATACACTAAAGGAGTGGATTGTGCCGTATTTATGTACGAGACGGAACCGTTAAAATATAAGGTGAGCATGCGCTCTAACGGAGTCATAGACTGTTCGGTTATCGCAACTTACTTTGGCGGGGGCGGGCATGTGCGTGCTGCGGGATGTGTTCTTGAGGGAACATTCCACGATGCCATAAATAATCTTTCGCGCCAGATAGAAAAACAATACAATGATTAACGGAATAATAAATGTTTACAAGGAAGGAGGTTATACCTCCTTCGATGTTGTTGCGAAGTTAAGAGGGATCACGAAGATCCGAAAGATCGGACATACAGGGACTCTTGATCCCGATGCTGTCGGGGTCTTACCGGTATGTATCGGTTCGGCAACCAAACTCTGCGACCTTTTGACGGACAAAACAAAAGAGTACGAAGCCACAATAAAACTGGGGCTGGTTACTGACACACAGGACATATCGGGTGAGATCATTTCAAAAAAAGAGGTTAACATAACTGCGGAACAGTTTAAGTCGGCCATAATGAGCTTTGTAGGCAGATCAGAGCAGATTCCTCCAATGTATTCGGCAATAAAGATAAACGGAAAAAAACTTTACGAACTTGCAAGGGCCGGTGTGGAAGTAGAGAGAAAAGCCAGAGAGATAGAGATATATGCCATCGATATTCTTGATATGTCCGAAAATGAGGCAGTGATACGTGTTGACTGTTCGAAGGGGACATATATAAGAACCTTGTGCAATGATATTGGTGAAAAGTTGGGCTGCGGTGCGGTTATGACTTCACTTAAGCGTATCAGATCCGGAGACTTTTGCATTAAAGATGCTCATACACTGTCAGAGATCGAAGAACTTCAAAAAAAAGGAGAACTCGAAAGCATTGTAAAGAGTGTTGACAAGGTCTTTGGCGATTATCCTTCGGTCGGAGTGAGCGGAGAAAACAATAAGCGTGTCATTAACGGTAATCAGTTGGATCTGCCCAAAACCGAAGACAGGATCAGGGTATATCTTGAAGACGGAACATTTGCGGCAGTTTATGAATACTCTCAAAGAAACAAATGCTATACTCCGTTCAAGATGTTCCTAAGTTGACATAATTCTAAATGAGAAGCATAGTTTCCGCTACGACTCCTCGACAATATGAATACGTTTGGTCTTGACGTTAAGCCCAAAATACGTCAAAATTAAATATGTATGGGCAAAAAACAAATAAATAAGATTAAAAAGAGGACAACATGAATTCTGGTATATTATTGGAATTGGTCGGAGGACTTGGCCTTTTCCTGTTCGGCATGTCACTAATGAGTGAAAGTATTGAGAAAGCGGCGGGTGCCAAGCTAAGAAGCATACTTGCTATGTTTACGAAGAACAAGTTTATGGGCGCACTGGTCGGCATCATATTCACTGGTATCATTCAGTCATCGAGTGCGTGTACTGTAATGGTGGTCAGCTTC
The DNA here is from genome assembly GCA_902783735.1 of uncultured Lachnospiraceae bacterium. GTDB lineage: Bacteria > Bacillota > Clostridia > Lachnospirales > Lachnospiraceae > Colinaster. The sequence goes on along the minus strand of CACZSE010000258.1, from coordinate 7,158 downwards.
GTTAATGCCGGACTGATGGAACTGACTCAGGCGGCGGGAGTTATTTTTGGTGCGAACATAGGTACCACGATCACTTCACAGCTTGTTTCTTTCAATCTTTCAAAAGTGGCGCCGGTGTTTGTACTGGCAGGAGCGGTTGTCGTCATGTTCTGTAAAAAAGAGACGGTCAAGAAGATCGGCGATATAGTTCTTGGCTTCGGTATCTTATTTATGGGATTATCTCTTATGAGCGGCTCAATGGCCGGCCTTAAAGAATCTCAGGAGGTTGTAGATGCTCTTGCGGGCATGAACAATCCTTTCCTTGCGGTACTTTTGGGTACCGTGGCTACAAGTATCATCCAGAGTTCTTCGGTTACGGTAAGTATCATCCTGTTAATGGCAAACCAGGGATTGCTGGATCTGAAGATCTGTTTATTTGTTATATTAGGATGTAATATCGGCGCCTGCAGTTCGGCTATGCTCGCATCCCTGTCCGGTAAGAAAAACGCGAAGAGAGCAGCTTTTATACATTTGCTCTTCAATATAATAGGTACCATTATATTCTTTGTAATATTCCTGTTTGCGGCCGATTATTTTGTGGATGCGGTACGTCACATATCTGCGGACAACGGACGATTTGTCGCAAACTCTCATACGATCATAAAAATAGCACAGGTTATCATTCTCATGCCCTTCTCGGAGCTGATAGTGAAACTAACCTATATCTTTGTACCCGGTGAAGATAAGAAGGTCGGTTACAGAGAAAGCTATACTTTGAAGTATATAGGCAACAAAGTTGTGTTTAACCCTGCAACTGCAGTGGTTGAGGTCATTAATGAATTGGAGCGTATGGCAGATCTGGCGGGTGAGAATCTGAACAGAGCCATGAATGCTCTCATCACTCTCGATCAGGAAGATATCGATGAGGTATATGAAGTCGAGAAAAACATCAATTTCTTAAATAAGGCAATAACCAGCTACATGGTAAAGATCAACCAGACAACGCTTCCCATCGAAGACTTAAAGAGTATCGGTGCGCTTTTCCATGTGGCCAATGATATAGAAAGAGTCGGAGATCATGCGGAAAATATCGCAGATGCCGCAGTGACAAGAAAAGAACAGGGGATAGAGTTCAGCAAAGAGGCTCAGAGAGAAATGGGCCGTATGTTGGATATGGTAAATGACTGCTATCGTTATTCCGTTGAGATGTTTGCACACGGAAAAGAAGAGCATATGCAGGATATCATCGATCTGGAAGATAAGATAGACGACATGGAGAGAGATCTCCAGCAGGCTCATGTGGAAAGGCTCAAGAACAACGAGTGTACACCTGACGCCGGCATGATCTTCTCGGATATATTGTCAGGATTGGAGAGAATAGCAGACCATGCTGTTAATATAGCATTCTCTATCTCGGAAAGTGAAAAAGAAGGTTAAAGTGAGAAAAATATTATTTAGTTTGTTTGTGTGCACAGTTTCTGTACTCATGCTCCCGTTCGGTTCAAAAGCGGAAGGGAAGATGGCGGATACCGTGGGTTCTGCCGGTGTCGGAAGCATATTGGATACGATAATGACTGAAGAAGAATATCTGACCGCCGCCGAAGATACCAGTTTTACATACGGATATACCAATCTTGGAGTGGCGGATGTTGAAAATCATCTGAATGTCAGAGAAGCTCCGAGTACGGATGCCAAGCTTGTGGGGAAGATGTCCAATAACAGCGGTTGTGAGATATTGGAAAGCGATGGAGAGTGGTATCACATAATCTCGGGTAGTGTTGAAGGATATGTACATTCCGATTATCTTTTAACGGGAGCAAAGGCTGTTCTTCGTGCAAACGAAGTGGTCACAAAGACAGCGAGAGCAACGGAAGGCGGATTGAGAGTCAGAAGTGAGCCCAATACCGATTGTGAGATCATAACAACAATGGGTGAGGGAGAAAGACTTGAGGTCATAGCAGAGCTTGACGGATGGATAGCCGTATCTCTCGACGATGAAGATGCATTTATCTCAGCCGAATACGCGGTTGTGGAAGAGGAACTCGATACTGCCATTACCATGACAGAACTTTTATATGGCGAAGGAGTATCCGATGTCAGAGTGGATCTGTGTCAGTATGCAAAAGAATTTTTGGGCAACAGATACGTATGGGGTGGAAGCAGCCTTACAAAGGGCACGGACTGTTCCGGATTTACCATGAGCATATATAAGAAATACGGGATCAGCCTTCCGCATTCTTCTGTTTCACAGTCTAAGATGGGTACAAAGGTATCGCTTGCGGAAGCAAAAGCTGGAGATCTTGTATTCTATGCTAAGGGCGGAACCGTAAATCACGTTGGTATATATATTGGAAACGGACAGGTTATTCATGCTTCAAACCCGAAACAGGGAATAAAGATATCACCTGTCGGCTACAGAACCATACACAGCATCAGGCAGTATATAAATGATTGATCATGGATTTAGTAAAAATTTTTTAACTACGTTCTTCACTGTCTTTACCGTAATCCTGTTGGCTTTTACGGTGATGGTGATATTCAGGGGCCGGGAAAACGGAGAACCTTTAAATTGTGAGAGGATCACGATTGAAGGGAAATACAGTCTGGACGGAGAAAAGACATTCTTTGATCTGGCCGGATCGTATCCGCCGTTAGTAACGAACTCGACACAAATGGTAGTTGAAGGTCATATACAGCAGCGGATCGAAGATAAGACGCCGGTGTATCTGTTTGTGAGCGGCGTTCTCGTAAAGATATACATAAACGGTGAGCTGGTATTTGATCATCCCGAATTCAGCCAGCAGACATGGGTGAGTTTTGTACCGGGCAGTATTTACGAGGATGATCTTATACGCATTGAACTGACAAGTGATGAGAATTACGCGTTAAACGTTCACTTCCGTCAGTTCATGAACAGAATGTACGCAACGGAGCGCTATGACCTGATAAGAGTCATCATATCTTACTACGGTCTGCATCTCATAGCCTGTGGCGTTATCATCATGATGGGTGTCAGCATACTCATCTACAGAGAGTGCTTTAAAGGTATAAAAGATTACAATCCCGTGGGGTTAAGATCCTGCGGCATGATGATGATATTCGGAGGACTGACCTGTTATCTGGATTACAATTATATTACGCTGGTCAGCAGAAACTTGTATTTTTTGAGATTTATGGATTTTCTGACACAGGCAATGGTTGTAATATTCGTTGCTTCTTATCTCAAAAGATATATTGTTAAAGAAGATACTAAGAACAAATTTGATCTGATCGTATTACTTATGATACTTTTTCTGTCGATATATATGGTCAGATATATTGTTACGGACAGCATAAAGAACATAGACTGGCTCTTTATCGTATTTGTTATATGTGTTATAGTGATGCTCTTTGTTGAGCTTCGTGCGGTATACATTGAAGACGCCTTGATGCCGAAAAAAAACAGAATGGCCTTTGACTCAATGCTGTTGCTGGTCTTAGGGTTCATTATTGAGATGCTCTATTTTGTGCTTACGGGCACATACATGGTACGTATCATAGAGACATGTTTGCTGATCTTTTCTATCATGCAGTACTATCTGTTGGTATCGACAAACGTTGAGAACTATTATAAGGCACAGCAGACCAGAGAACTGGAAAACGAACTCATACAGAATAAGATCAAGCTCATGCTGGGACAGATCCAGCCGCATTTTTTGTATAATGCCATCGGTACCATAAGGGCATTGTGTACCAAAAGGCCTGAAGAGGCCAGAAATGCGTTGGATTATTTCGCCCGTTATCTGAGAGCGAACATGGATTCCATAAGTGAAGAGGGATGTATTCCCTTTGAAAAAGAACTGGATCATGTTAAGAGTTATCTTTACATAGAAAAGCTCAGGTTCGGAGAAATGTTAAATGTAACGTACGATATACAGACGGTAGATTTCTCATGTCCGCCGCTCATGCTCCAGACCATTGTGGAAAATGCCGTAAAACACGGACTGCTTCCCAAAAAGGAAGGCGGTACCATAAATATCATTACTTTAGAGACTTCAAACTGCTATGAGATAAAGGTTGTGGATGACGGAGTGGGATTTGATACTTCGAAGCCTCTTGAAGAGGGGAGGAGCCACATCGGTGTTGATAATACCAGACAGAGACTCATGGCTTTATGCGAGGGAACATTGAGTATCGGAAGCCGCATAGGAGTCGGAACGACCATAACGATGGTCATACCCAAAAGAAACAGATTTGGAGGGGGAAATGAAAGTAATTTCGGTTGATGATGAAAAGATCATATTGGAAGACTTTGTGGATATGCTTAACGGGATGCATGAAGTAGACGAGGTGACGGGATTTACGGATTGCGATGAAGCTTTGGAATTTGTGAAAAAAGAAGATGTGGATGTTGCTTTTCTTGATATTCACATGCGTGGCATGGACGGTATTGAACTGGCAAAACGTATGAAAGTCATCAAACCCGGCATAAATGTGATCTTTCTTACGGCTTATTCGGAGTACACGATGCAGGCAATGAAACTGCATGCATCGGGTTATATCATGAAGCCGGCAACGGAGGAAGATGTAAGAAGAGAACTCGAAGACTTAAGAAGACCCGTTGAGGTTGAAGCGAGAAAGAGATTACGGGCACAGTGCTTCGGTAATTTCGAGATATATATTGACAATATGCCCTGTACTTTCAGATATATAAAGACCAAGGAGCTCATTGCCTATCTGATAGACAGAAGGGGCGCGTATGTAGCAAACGGTGAGATACTCGGAACCTTATGGGAGGATAAAGAAGTAACGTCTTCTTTGGAAAACTACCTGAGAAATCTTGTCGGTGACTTAAGATCGGTATTTAAAGAGGCTGATCTCGAGGGAGTCATACTAAAGAAAAAAGGCATGATCGCAATAGTACCCGAGGCATTTGACTGTGATTATTACAGATGGATAGACGGCGACGTGTCTGCCATCAATGCCTTTGCGGGCGAATACATGAGCCAGTACAGCTGGTCGGAATTCACCCTGGCAGGAATAGAGAGCAGAATGGAAGAAGGTTATTGATAAGCCTTAAATTTTTGTTTACACCCAAGATTCACTGTGATATAATATCGGTGTTGTGTGCGTATGCTCGGATTAAGGAAACTCCAGCCTGATCTTGGCATTACGTGAATATATCAAGAGATTTATAAGGAGAGAAAAAATGATTTCAAAAGAGAAGAAAACAGCAATCATCAATGAGTATGCAAGAAAGCCCGGCGACACAGGTTCACCGGAGGTACAGATCGCAGTTCTTTCTGCTCGTATCGCAGAGCTTACAGAGCATCTTAAGGATAACCCGAAGGATCATCACTCAAGACGTGGTATGTACAAGATGATCGGTCAGAGACGTGGACTGCTCAACTATCTCCAGAAGACAGACCTTGAAGGTTACAGAGCCCTCATTGAGAAGCTTGGAATCAGAAAATAGTTTATCTTAAGAAGGCGGCTGTATTTCCGCCTTCTAATTTTATGACACAAATTTAACAAGGTAGAAGATTATCCCCGAGACCACTGATGAGAGCATGACTCTTTCGTGATCTCATCAGTAGTTTCGGTATCTTCTACCAACACGCCGCAAGGCAGAAAAGGAGAAGAATATGTACAAGACATTCAGTATGGAACTTGCAGGTCGTACACTCAGCGTAGATATAGGCAGAGTGGGCGCACAGGCAAACGGATGTGCATTTATGCACTACGGAGACACAACGGTCCTTTCAACTGCTACAGCAAGTGAAAAGCCCAGAGACGGTATCGACTTTTTCCCTCTTTCTGTAGAGTATGAAGAGAAGATGTATGCTGTAGGAAAGATCCCCGGTGGTTTCAATAAGAGGGAAGGTAAGGCAAGCGAAAATGCCATCCTTACAAGCCGTGTTATCGACCGTCCCATGAGACCTCTGTTCCCCAAGGACTATCGTAACGATGTAACACTTAACAATATGGTAATGAGCGTGGATCCCGAGTGCAGACCCGAGCTTGTAGCTATGCTCGGTGCAGCTATCGCAACATCCATCTCAGACATACCTTTTGACGGCCCATGTGCTACGACTCAGGTTGGCATGGTGAACGGTGAGTTCATCATCAACCCCAATCAGGAGCAGTGGAAATCCGGAGATCTTAATCTTACCGTAGCTTCTACGAGCGAGAAGGTCATCATGATCGAAGCAGGTGCCAATGAGATACCTGAAGCCAAGATGATCGAGGCTATCTATATGGCTCATGCCGTTAACCAGGAGATCATCGCATTCATAAACAAGATGGTTGAAGAAGTAGGTAAGCCCAAGCATGAATATACAAGCTGTGCCATACCTGAAGAGCTCTTCGCAGCCATAAAGGAGATCGTTACTCCCGAACAGATGGAAGAAGCTGTATTTACGGATGTAAAGCAGGTAAGAGAAGAGAATATCCGCCAGATCAAGGAAAAGCTTACAGAGGCATTTGCTGAGAACGAAGAGTGGCTCGCACTTCTTGACGAGGCAGTTTACCAGTATCAGAAGAAGACTGTAAGAAAGATGATATTAAAAGATCACAAGCGTCCTGACGGTCGACAGATCACACAGATCCGTCCTCTTGCCGCTGAAGTTGATCTTATTCCCAGAGTTCACGGTTCTGCTATGTTCACACGTGGACAGACTCAGATCTGTAATGTAACAACACTAGCACCTCTTTCAGAGATGCAGAAGATCGACGGTCTTGATTCAAATGAGACCGCAAAGAGATATATGCACCAGTACAACTTCCCTGCATATTCTGTAGGTGAGACAAAGGTTAGCCGCGGCCCCGGTCGTCGTGAGATAGGTCACGGAGCTTTGGCTGAGCGTGCACTTATCGCTGTCCTTCCTTCAGAGGAAGAATTCCCTTATGCTATAAGAACCGTTTCAGAGACCTTCGAATCCAACGGTTCAACATCAATGGCTTCAACATGTGCATCATGCATGTCACTCATGGCAGCAGGTGTTCCGATAAAGAAGATGGTAGCAGGTATCAGTTGCGGACTTGTAACTGGTGAGACCGACGATGATTTCGTCCTTCTTACCGATATCCAGGGTCTTGAGGACTTCTTCGGAGATATGGACTTCAAGGTAACAGGTACTACTGACGGTATCACAGCCATCCAGATGGATATCAAGATCCACGGTCTTACAAGACCTATCG
>CACZSE010000257.1 GCA_902783735.1 uncultured Lachnospiraceae bacterium | reverse complement strand
CAAAGTCTGTTCTTGAAACCGGCGGGCCGGTACTCTGTGAAGTGATAGTGGATGAGAAACAGAATTTTGAGCCCAAGCTCTCATCCAAACGTTTAGATGACGGAACAATGGTATCTCCTGAGATAGATGATATGTATCCGTTTTTGAGCAGAGAGGAGTACGAAGCAGCACATTTGTGATCTGTCGTATTAAGCAGTTATGATAGCATTCATATGTTTGTTTCTGCCATCATACTTGATGAGCATATATATTTCCGGCAGGAATAATGACTATAACCTGAAAAAATTGATAGCGATATATGCAGCAGCGGTTTTGTATATTAATACGGCTGACATGGCGGTATTGACATTACTGTTTGGATATTCGGGGAATCTGACAGAGGATCTGTGTAAGTACACTAGCTTTCCATGTAAATATATTCTGTTGTCAATTTGCTTTGGAGTTGTTATTCCCTGGATATATTACAGTTTTAAAGACAGAATAAAGATTAAAGTAGTTAAATTTGAAAAGAAGGATCATTGCATATCTGAAAAGAAGTACAAGATTGCAATCTGGACAGTTGGGATATGTTTAATACTACTCAATTTCAGCAGGATATTTGATAATTACTTTTGGGGAGACGAGACTTATTCAATATGGCTTTCAAGGATGACAATTGGCGATATGCTGGCTGAAACAGCATCAGATGTACATCCGCCGTTATATTATATATTTTTAATGGGGCTTACGCATCTGATAAAAGACTGTGGCTGGGTGTATCACCTGTCTGCCCTTATACCATACATATTGATAGTATTGTTTTCGTTGACTTTTGTTTCGAAAAGATTCGGTAAGATCCCGGCAGTGCTGTTGATGCTTTTTTCGACATTTTTAAATGAATCAACGGTATTCAATGTTGAAGTGAGAATGTATGCTTTGGCAGAACTGCTGGTATTATTGGCATATTGGGGATTATTACTTATTCTCTCCGAGCCCGAAAGCAAAAAAGGATATCTTGTTTTTACACTTGCTTCGCTGGGGGCTGCATATAGCCACTATTATGCCCTGTTTGCCGTAGCGTTTTTTTATCTTGTACTTCTTGTAAAAGCGATAAAAAACAGGAAGATGAGAAAAACTGTAGTTGTTACCTTTTTGGCAACAATATTGGGTTATTGTCCATGGCTTTTCTCAATGGTTAAAACGTTTGAAAGAACGGCTGATGACTTTTGGATATCAACCATTCCGACATTCAAAGAATGCCTTTTGTTTTTCTTTGATTCGGGTAGAGAAGGATGGAAGCCATATTCAACCATAATGATGATCATATTTGTCGTTGTTATGATCTTTCTTGTGGTCAGAGAAAAAGAGTATGTCAAGCTTGAAAAAGAAGAAAAGATAATAAATCTGGTCTTAAGCAATGGAACCGGGAAACTGTCTGTAGTAACAGAGTGGTTATTATACGGTATTTTCTCAGCCTTTGGAACCATGATACTCGGATTTGTGATCTCAATTTTTATCCATCCGGCTTTTTTGCCAAGATATTTATATCCGGTTTCAGTTGTGATATGGCTGATCTTATCAATAGTCATATCAGAATTGCCATCAAGTAAGATCCTGGCAGCAGCAGTTTTGATCCTGACCCTGATCTCATGTATTCCTAACTATATATTTGTGTATTCGGAAGAAAAGGACAACAATGCAAGATGTTTGGAGACGCAATCAGCTTTGATAGAATACATCGGAAAGAATGATACAATAGTTACTAACGATCTGCATTTATACAGAACCGGGTTGAGGTATTATCTCCCCGGGGTAGAGAATTATTATCATGATTATGATGACTTTAGCGATGAAAAGAAATACTGGCTGGTTTGGGATTGCAGCATTTCTGATGAATATTTAAGTATGTTCGATCAATATGGATATGAGCCGATCCCTGTCTACGAGAATGGAGTTTTAGGGGATATTCCGGTATACATTTATGACTTGAAAAAAGATCTTCAGGTTACAGACACTGATACGGAGTAAGAGAGAATATAGTGGATAAGAGAAAGTATGCAGGTGTTGATTACCTGACAATAAAAGAAGCCAATGATGAGATAATCTCATATATAAACAGCGGAAACCCTTTTATGGCAGCAAGAGTGGGTGAAACGGAGCTTGGTACAATACGAGCATATGACCATCCCCTCAGTAGTGTTAGAGATTTTCGGATATATAGTAACAACATATGTATAAATGCGGGATTTTTCCCTAAAAATGTTTTATATATAAAGAGATTTTGTGAACAGTATAAGACTGCAATAAATGATATCGATCTTTTTGGCGCATTTCATTGGAAGTCTGAAGAAGATTATTTGATGGTCGATAATTGCCTGAAATATTGTTTTCCGGCCTCGGTTTTTGATATTACTTATGACGATGTCTCGTGGTATAGTGCTTTGAAAGACAAGAGGGTTTTGGTCGTAAATCCGTTTTCGACAACTATAGAAGAGCAATATCAAAAGAAAGACCATATTTTTCTCATAAATAATAAAATAAATCTGCCTGATTTCAAACTCATAACATATAAATCCGTTCAGTCTATAGGAGGGCAGGGAGCAACAGGTTTTAAAACCTGGTTTGATGCTTTAAACAAAATGAAAGAAGATATCGGAAGTATGGATTTTGATATAGCGTTGCTGGGTTGCGGAGCTTATGGTGTTCCTTTGGCAGCATATATCAAAGGTCTTGGTAAGCAGGCTATATATGTTGGCGGATGTCTGCAACTTTTTTTTGGCATAATCGGTAAGAGATGGGAAAACGTCGACCGTGTGAACAGATTTTTTAATGATTATTGGACAAGACCATCGGAAAAAGAAAAAACAGATTCTTACTATAAAGTTGAGGATGGTTGTTACTGGTAATCCTGCCGGTACAGAAAAGGCATAAGATAAAATGAGAGTTTTGTTTATAACAAATTACGCTGATATGTATGGCGCGAATCGTAGTATGGTTGATCTGATGCTGGCTTTAAAACGCGACTACGATACAGAGCCGGTAGTTTTGATAAATGGGAAAACAGGCAATCTTGGAAAAACTCTGGATAAATATAGTATTGATTATTACTCATACGAATTCAGGATATCATCAATTAATATCCAAACTCGGTTTAAGATACTACGAAAGTTCACCAGAAGATTGATGAGATACAGGGAATATTTTTATATTCTCAGAGAGATCAAACGAAAAGGAAAAGGGATTGATATCGTACATAGCAATACAAGTATAACTGATGTCGGATATTATATTTCAAGAAGACTTGGGATACCGCATGTCTGGCATATAAGAGAATATGGAGAAAAGGATTACAGGCTGGAAAGCATATTCGGCAAAAAAGAACTGCAAAAAAAATATAGTAACAGTTATGTAATTACTATTTCGAACAGTATTGATAAATACATAAAATTGAAATACGGAATTGAAAAGACTTTTCAAATATATGATGGTGTTCAGATTGTCGATGAATATAAAAGAAAAGCATTTGAAAGTGAAAATGTTCGTTTCGTGATCGTTGGAGCCATAAGAAAAGAAAAAGGTCAGTTCGATGCAGTGAAGGCATGCAGCAAACTGATCGCTGAGGGATATAACGGGTTTGAATTGCATATTGTTGGTGATGATCGCGGAGCTGAGGCTTCAAGGATAAGATCATATGTAACTGACGATCATCTTGGCGGTCATGTGTTCTTTGATGGTTATAAAGAGAATGTTAATGAAGTACTTAAGGACATGGAATGTGGCATAATGGCATCATATTCCGAAGCTTTAGGACGTGTTACCATTGAGTATCTGGCCAATTATATGGCCGTGATCGGAAGCCGAAACGGTGCCACAGAGGAGATATTGGGAGATTTGGGACTGACATACGAAGCAGGAAATACAGACGAACTGGCTGAGTGCATGAAATATTATATCAACAATCGAGAAATGATCGCTGAAGGTGGACTACAAAGAAGAAAACGAGCGGAGACGTTTTCGGTAGTAACATGTGCCGAAAAGGTTTCTAAAGTCTATAAATGTTGTTTGAAGGGTAATAAGAATGAAGTATAATCCGGTAATCGTAGTTGTAGGATATAATAGGGTAAAATCTATAGAGCGACTTTTAACTTCGCTGAATAATGCTTTTTATCCTGAAGAAGTTCCGCTGATAATAAGTATCGATAATAGCGGAACTGATGAGGTTGAAAAGTATGCCAATGATTTCGTATGGAAATATGGTGAAAAGAAAGTAAGGACGTTTGAGGAGAACCAGGGACTGAAAAAACATGTGATATCGTGTTTTGATTATTCTATGGAATATGATGCCGCTATAGTTTTAGAGGATGATATAGTTGTATCTCCCTTCTTCTATGATTATGTCTGTGAGTGTTTAAGATTTTATGATAACGACCCAAGGGTTATGTCTATAGCTTTATACAGCCCCAAATGGAATGGCTTTGCTAATAGAAGCTTTGAGCCGGTTAGTACGGGCTATGATGTTTATGCATCAAAAAAGAATGAATCATGGGGAGAATGTGTTATCGGAAGCCGATGGAAGAATTTTAAAGAATGGTATCAGACCAACAACGGAGAATTGGAACCATCCGATGAAGTTCCAAGCGTGATCTATTCGTGGAAAAACAGCTGGTGTAAGTATTTTAATCACTTTATCGACACTCATGACTATTGGGTAATAACACCATATATTTCATTATCTACAAATTTTAACGACGCCGGCACACATATGGTATTGAACAGCAATTCATTTCAACAGCCTCTTTTATATGGGAATAAGAAATGGTCGCTTGGTAATTTGGATGACTTGGCGCAATATGATGATTTTGGAGACAATATTAAGCTTCAAAAATATCTTGAAGATAAATTGAACAAAAAAGTTTGTGTGGACTTTTACGGTCTGAAGAATAGCAGAGAGAAGTATGATATTTGCATTAGTTCGGCAATCCTGCCTTATGAGGTGGTAGAGTCATACGGCTTGGAGATGAAACCCTATGAGTTGAACATATATAACAATGTTCACGGAGAGGGTATACTACTCTATGATATGAAAAAGAAACTTAAAAAGGCTAAGAATCGGGAACAGCATTACAGGATCATTAAATATGAAGTATGCGATATGCAGCCGATAGATGCATTGTTTTATTATTTATATGAGAAATTTATAAAATAAAGGTATAAAGAACGTGAACATTATTTTAGGAACAATGACATTCGGAGAGCAGCTCTTCGAGGAAAACGTAAAGAATATTATTTGTGAATATCTGGATGCGGGATATGATCAGCTCGACACAGCTTATGTTTATAATGATGGCATGAGTGAAAAGCTCATAGGTACCGCTTTAAAAGAGATACCCAGAGACAGTCTTAAGATAGATTCGAAGGTAAATCCGAGAATAACCGGCAAGCTTGATTCAAATGCCGTAAGGTTGCAGCT
>CACZSE010000256.1 GCA_902783735.1 uncultured Lachnospiraceae bacterium | reverse complement strand
TTTGCTGTTTTTCTTTTTCAGGAAATATTTCATTATCAAATTTTTCTATCTCAATCATGTTTTACCTCCACACACAATTAATCGTAATAATATCAGACTCATACAAGAACTATAAGTATTTATATTATAACACCATTACAATACTTTCACAATCTTCATCATTATAGAGATATAATGTTTACGGATTATGCTGCTTAAAACATACCTGTCAATCACCCGAACAAAGTTCACAATTAGTTCACGATGGCACAGGCACCTTTTTCTCTTCGTTCTCTACCTTTTTTATATAGAGTCCACGGAAGCCATCCCGCGATGGATATTCATGGTGTCTCACTTTCCGCCTAACAATTCAGATATGTGGGTTTTCCCTTTATTATTCCTTTTTCTTTCATGAACTCCGCCGCCCAACCATTCTCCGGTCTGAAGCCAAATTTCATAATAATATAGCCAAAGTCCCGCCCATGGTACTAACGTATCAGCCCATGAGTCAGTATATTTCCATTCATTATTATCCGGAAAGAACAGGCATAGTGCTCCACTTTGATACATATGCGGAACCGTCATCTTACTTTCTACACTACCAATATGAGGCTCAACAGGGAAAACAGATACTTTTGTACTATCAACCTCAGCAGATATTTTTAGTTTGTACTGGACCGATTCTTTCGTCGGACGTATTTTGATAAAAACATCTACCCCACGCTTTTTATGACGAACACAAACATCTGCATACTTTTCCTTAACCACCATAGCCTGCCCCATTAATTCACTAAACGAATAATGCTTATGCTTAAAAAAAATCCTATACTCACTCTCCATAAAACGTATTCTTCCTCAACAGTATTCCTTCCGAAAGCGTATTTAACACTCCATTAGCATTAATCCCAAGGGTACCATTCTCTCTTGCCAGTCTCACTATTTCAGCCTGCTCCTTAATTACAGAAACAGTAATCTCTTCGCCAAACATTTTCTTTATCAGCTCCGCAGCTTCAGTATTTGTAGATAACGTAGCCAGCCTTTGTATATCCTTTGTCAGCGACCTCATCATATCAATAAAATCCTCATAGTTCTGCTGATTCTCACTCCATTTTTCCGTCAAGACTTCATCTACAACAGGGTTCCTCACTTCAAACGGCTCCCCATCAGAATCCGCCATTTTCATATTTACATGCTTGCAGAAATCATTAATTATATTTATTTCACCTAAATACTCACTGTTCGTCTGACCTAGCAAAGTACAGAGAACAATACTCCGTACCGGTTCTTTATTATTCTTATCGCAATAAACATCACGATAACGTTTTATAAGCTGAGTAGCTCTTCTTAGTGGTTCCAAATGCGCAACCATTTCCTGCTCTGATAAGGGTTCTGCGCTAGCTATAATCATTCCACGCTGATACATCTCATTAATTCGTATCTTTGCCTGATTTTCAAACCATTCTGCATAACCTATAGGATTACTGTGATGATACCACCCCTTAAGTTCGCGATCCGGCACAATTATTTCATTAGTTTCTGCATTTATGAGCTTTCCAGGCATAATATCCAAATGAAAATCATTTTTATAATTTACTCTTATGCACCTGGATTTCTTCTCAACCATATCATTATGAATCCCATCACTTGAAAGAATTCTGAAAATATGGTCATAAAGCTGCTGAGGCGTCATATCATCGCTCTCAGGAATCTGTACAACGAAATCGAGATCATACTCATTTTCCTTCAAAGGCCTAACCGTAGTCTTAAGTCTAAACGAGCCATGCGCGTACATCTTCAGTTCTGTATCCGTGAATACAGCATCATTTTCTATTCTATTGGAAATAGTCTGATATCTATCATCCGCCTGATTATATAACTCAGTGGGAAGCTGAAGCTTCCCACAAATACCTATAAGCAGTTTATCTATATATGTCATATTCGTCATTCCTCCAAAAGCCATAACGCATTATTACCAATATTCATCTTGCTTACACCTCCATACTGTCTGCTCTTTATTTCTTCCGGTGTAGCTAAACACAGCTCATGTGGATGCGCCTTAACAGCTTCCTTGATCAATTTCTTTTGCTCGTCATTAAGTGCTATTTCAAAAATATCCGCATAAATCACTTCCTGTATATGTGTCGGTACAATCGACTTTGTTATTCCTTTATTATGAACTCCTACTTTACGATAGCGGATATTCTTGAACGCTTCGTCAGACAAGAGTCCGGAAGATATCAGCTCTTCATAAAACTCTCTACGTGGATCATATTCACGATTCTTCATCATTCCAAACCAATCATAAAACGCAAGCAGATATTTCCCTTTAATGCGCATTCTAAGATCATCAGACTCAATATTATTTGTAAATTGTGTTTCCGGGATAGCATGTATTGTCCCCTTCAGAAAATCACTTGCCTCCTGGTAATACTTGTACACTCCTCCAACCGGCTGATAACGGTCATCTAATAACTCTCCGCGCACGAGAAGATATTTTCCCTCTATCTCTATCCTATAAAGATAAGAGAATGAAATATAAATATCCTTGTTAAAATTCAAAATATTAGCCTTAAACCATGTAACTATCCCTTGCCCATGAGTATCTATAAACCCATATATCATAGTTACCAACTCGCCAACAACAGCAGACGCAATCACCCCAAATCCCTGAATACGATAATCTATAGATAGCATGGCCATTCCAGAGAATCCAGCTAATAATACCGTAATAAAAATAAAACTAATTACCTTCATAGAACCTCCCATAATAGTCTTCTATGTCCTACATTGCATAATGAATATAGAACATATTGTTTACATAACAATACGTAAAAAACTCTATACTCTGAAAGTATAAAAAAACAAATTCAGGATTGCATAACCAGACTACACGTGATATGATAAAGAAGCTGATTTTATGATCATATATATGTGGTCATTCGCAGAAGT
>CACZSE010000255.1 GCA_902783735.1 uncultured Lachnospiraceae bacterium | reverse complement strand
TACACCTACGATGAAGGAAACGTTGATACTCAGAGTTCCAATTCGGATGAGACAGATATACAGAATAATACATTGGAAGATATTCTACCGCCGGAGGAGGATTTCCTTCCGGACAACCCGGAGGATATCTTTGAATAGAGGACATATATGATTGCAGTAATTGATTATGATGCCGGAAACATCAAAAGTGTGGAAAAAGCATTACAGTTTCTGGGTGAAGAAGTTGTTGTCACGAGGGATACACAGGTACTTTTGAGTGCGGACAAAGTCATTCTTCCCGGAGTCGGAGCTTTCGGCGATGCCATGAAAAAGTTAAATGATTACGGATTGACTAAAGTCATTAAGAATGTGATATCCAAAGGAACTCCTTTTTTAGGGATATGTTTGGGATTGCAACTGTTGTTTGACAGCAGCGAAGAAGCTCCCGGTGTAAAAGGACTGGGTATTTTGCCGGGCAGAATAGTCAGATTTGACTCTGACTCGGGACTTAAGATACCTCAGATCGGATGGAACTCGATAGAACAGCCTCGTAAAGGAAAGCTTTTTAATGGCATAGAAGATGGCGAGTTTGTATATTTTGTCCATTCATATTATCTTATCGCAGATGATCACCACGACGTTGTAGCTACCACGGAATATGGAACTACGGTTCATGCATCTGTGGAGAGAGATAATGTTTTTGCGTGTCAGTTTCATCCTGAGAAAAGCTCGGATGTGGGACTTAAGATACTTAAGAATTTTGTTGATCTGTAGAATACGACTTATGTTTTAACGGGTTGTTTTGATACTTTAGAGGTGAGAAGTGCATACTATCAGAGTAATCCCGTGCCTGGATGTAAATAAGGGCAGGGTAGTCAAAGGTGTAAATTTTGTTAATCTTGTGGATGCCGGAGATCCGGTTGAGTGCGCGGTTGCATATGATAAAGCCGGAGCGGACGAGGTTGTATTTTTAGATATAACGGCAAGCAGCGACGGCAGAGATACTGTTGTGGATATGGTAAGGGAAGTTGCAAAGAAGCTTTTTATACCATTTACGGTTGGCGGCGGGATCCGTACTGTGGATGATTTTAAAGTTATACTCAGAGAAGGAGCCGATAAGGTCGCCGTAAACAGCGCTGCCATAAAAAGACCTGAACTCATAAAAGAAGCAGCAGAAAAATTCGGAAGTCAGTGTGTGGTTGTTGCAATAGATGCAAAGAGACGGGAAAGTGGCGACGGATGGAACATTTACCTTAACGGAGGCCGTGTTGATACCGGAATCGATGCTCTTGAATGGGCGAAGAAGGCTGAAGCTCTGGGGGCAGGTGAGATACTTCTAACCAGCATGGACTGCGACGGTACAAAGGCAGGCTTTGATATAGAACTCACAAGAATGATAGCAGATGCCGTAAACATTCCGGTTATCGCATCAGGAGGAGCGGGAACACTGGATCATTTTGTTGAAGCGGTAAAAGAAGGACATGCGGATGCGGTTCTTGCGGCGAGTCTTTTTCATTTTAAAGAACTTGAAATAAAAGAAGTCAAGCAATATATGCGTGACAATGACATAGATGTAAGGTTATAACTTATAAATGGCAGCTATAGATAATGACTGGCTCCCTTTTTTGGAGCAGGAATTTAAGAAAGAATACTACAGGGAATTATATCGTTTTGTCAAAGAGGAATACAGTAAAAATGTTGTATATCCGAAGAGCGACGATATATTTAATGCTTTGCACTTTACGCCCTTGAGTAAAGTTAAGGTAGTGATACTTGGTCAGGATCCGTACCATGAAGAGAATCAGGCTCACGGGTTAAGCTTTTCTGTCCCGAAGGATCAGCCTAAGATACCGCCCTCATTGCAGAATATATACAAAGAACTCCATGATGAGCTTGGTTGTTATATTCCGAATAACGGATATTTAAAGAAATGGGCAGATCAGGGTGTGCTTATGCTCAATACGGTATTGACGGTCAGAGCTCATGAAGCATTTTCCCACAAGGATCATGGATGGGAAAAATTTACCGATGCGATAATTGAAGCAGTAAATAAACAGGACAGGCCCATAGTATATCTTTTATGGGGGTCACCTTCACAAAAAAAGGCGGCAATGCTCAATAACCCGGGACATCTTGTCCTTAAGGCGGCTCATCCAAGTCCGTTGTCGGTTTATCGTGGTTTTTGGGGATGCGGTCATTTTAAACAGTGTAATGATTTTCTTCTTGCTAACGGTGAAGATCCTATCGATTGGCAGATAGAGAATATATAAAAAAGCAACCGGTTGACAGGCAATCAGATTTGCCTGTCTTTTTTATGAAGAAGTGTTGACGATGGAGGATAAAGGTGATAACATGATGGTGGTTCTAAAAAGAAACACCACAACGAAGGGCGGAAAACATGGGCTTTACGGAGGATCTGACCGAATACGGGCTTACAAGACAGGAAGCCACCATATATGCATGTCTTTTATGTCAGGGAAGCATGACAGGATATGAGATCGCAAAAGATACCGGCATATCCAAATCAAATGTTTATACTGCTGTAAAGGAACTTGTGCAAAAGGGGGCTGCTGTTTTGGAAGAGGGTGATGTTACCAGATATCTTGCGATCGATATTGAAAGATTCTGCAAGGATTATCAAAGACACCTTCAGACCATTGAAGAGCGGCTCATCAAAGAACAGCCCAAAAGACCACAGATACAGGAAGGATATATAACCATTGAATCCTACAGACATATCAGAGATAAGGTCTATGACATGCTGAGTAAATGTGAAAAGAGGTTATATATTCAGGCTGACTATTGTTTTTTATCGGACTATAAACAAGAGCTTGAGCGTTTATCAGCTGAAGGAAAAAAAGTAGTGATCCTTACAGATGCGGATCTTTCCATAAAGGACGCTATAGTATATAAGACTGCCGAAGTGAGCGGGCAGATCAGGTTTATTACTGATTCGTCTTATGTATTGACAGGAGATATAACCGGCAGTGAATACGATACATGTCTTTTCTCAGCTAAAAGAAATCTTGTGGAAGTAGTAAAGGAATCTTTAAGAAACAGGATCTACATGATAGATCAGATTACAAACCAAAAGGAGAGATAAAATGAAAGTAGGTATTTTAGGCTATGGTAACCTCGGCAGAGGAATCGAAAGTGCTATCAGACAAAACGATGATATGGAACTTGCGGCATTTTTTACAAGAAGAGATCCCGCAACATTAAAAACTCTTACGCCGTCGGTTCCTGTATACAGTGTGAATGACATAGAAGCACATAAGGATGAGATCGATCTTTTATTCTTATGCGGAGGAAGTGCTACGGATCTTCCTGTTCAGACACCTGAATATGCAAAGTATTTTAATGTTATTGACAGCTTTGATACTCACGCACGTATTCCTGAACATTTTGCCAACGTTGATAAGGCAGCAAGGGAAAACGGACATGTCGCACTTATCAGCTGTGGATGGGATCCGGGAATGTTCTCACTTAACAGATTATATGCAAATTGTGTTCTGCCTGAGGGAAATGATTATACCTTCTGGGGAAAGGGAGTAAGTCAGGGACATTCCGATGCGATCAGAAGAGTAGAGGGTGTAAAGGATGCAAAGCAGTATACCATACCCGTAGACAGTGCTCTTGAAGCTGTAAGAGCAGGTAAGAATCCCGAATTGACCACAAGACAAAAGCATACAAGAGAATGCTTTGTTGTCGCTGAGGAAGGCGCGGACTTAAAAAAGATCGAACAGGATATCAAGACTATGCCGAACTACTTTTCGGATTATGATACAACCGTTCATTTCATAAGTGAAGAAGAGCTTAAAGCTCATCACAGTGGGATACCGCATGGCGGATTTGTGTTCAGAACCGGAGTTACCGGAATAAATAAAGAGCATAAGCATGTGATCGAGTACAGTTTAAAACTCGATTCAAACCCCGAGTTCACTGCAAGCGTTATCTGTGCTTACGGACGTGCTGTAGTACGAATGGCAAAGGAAGGCATGACAGGCTGCAAAACGGTATTCGAT
>CACZSE010000254.1 GCA_902783735.1 uncultured Lachnospiraceae bacterium | reverse complement strand
CCAAACAGTCTTATGGTAGCATCATTGACATATATGAGCTCTTCATCTCCCTCGGCTTTATATATGAAAAAGCCCCCGGGCATATGTTTTCCGAGCTTATCGATGAATGTCATGGTCTGTTCGTTCAATTCAAAATTTCTTCCAAACATATATCCCCTATCGATCACTTGTAGAGAGCATTGTCTCTAATCTGTTATTTTATCATATGAGTGTAACAAAAAATTTTTCACTAAAATCATTATATCTTATTGACCCGAATCCACAAAACTCTTTCCCTCACGCAAAAATACCTCTTTTGATGCATCTGTCTCTGCACCTAAAGAGGTATTTTTGTTCACGGAGTCATTCACCTGCACAGTTCGTGCAAGGCACAGTCACCGCTGATCTCATATACTGCGAAGATCATTCTATCGAATAAGTCATCATCTCATATTTCAGTGCTGTCCCTTCGGCTATTTCAGGCGGAAGAAGAGCTCTCGCTACAAGTTTTATATCGTCGGATTCGATATCCGTTCTGCGAAGATTTGCATAATCGCCGTCTATACTGACCACTTCATAGTACCATGTTTCCATATTCTTTCCTCTTTTACCCTTATTATTTTAAAACGGAGATCGCATCGGTGATGGTTTTTTCCAGCGCCTGACTTCCGTATTTATCAACCTCTCCTTTGCTTTTGGCTTCATGGGTCAAACATCCCGCTCCTCCGATACATCCACCGACGCAGGCCATGCCTTCGATAAAGTTTGCATCGAGAACACCCTTTTTCTTTTTCAAAAGCGCAAGCTTACATTCTTCTATCCCGTTGCAAATGCAGGGCTCAAGCTTAAACTCAGTTTCTCCATGCTCTTTCATTGCCTGGGCTACTGCCTCGGACAGACCGCCGGATCTTGCAAAGATACGGCCAAAGAAAGATGCATTATCCAGGTCGGATTCGGGAAGCGTCGTGATATCTATATCTTTGGAATCGAAAAGCGCCTGCAGTTCCTCAAAGGTCATTACCACATCAACAAAAGGCTTTACCTCGTCTTTTTGCGCTTCTGCTTTTTTTGCGGTACAGGGACCTATGAATACTACTTTACAGTTTTCATCCTTGTTCTTTAAATACCTGGCAATGGTTGCCATCGGTGACAGATTATGTGATATATGCTCCGCAAGTTCCGGATGGTTCTTTTCAATATAGCTTACAAATGCCGGACAGCATGAACTGGTGAGAAAACCTTTTTCTACCAGTTCCCTGCTTTCGGCATCGGCAACCATGTCCGCACCGAGTGCAGTTTCGACCACAGTATAAAATCCCAGCTCCTTCAGACCGGTTATGACCTGTCCGAGTCCCGCATAGGAAAACTGACTCGAGATCGAAGGTGCCACAACCGCATAAACCTTGTAATTTTTATTTTCATTGCTCTTTTTTATCAGATCGATCACGTCCAAAATATAAGATTTATCCATGATCGCACCGAAAGGGCACTGATATACGCACGCTCCACAGGCAATACATTTACTGTTGTCTATGGCTGCGACCCATTCGTCGTTCATGCTTATGGCTTTGACCTTGCAGGCGTTCTGGCATGGTCTTTTTAAACTGATGATGGCTGTATAAGGACAAACCTTCGCGCAGGCTCCGCATTCCTTACACAGTGTCTTATCGATGTGTGCCGTATGATTTTCATCCAGACTCAAAGCGCCGAACTTGCAGGCATCCACGCAACGGTGAGCCAAACATCCTCTGCAGGCATTGGTTACCTCGTAACCACCCATGGGACACTCATCGCAGGCCGTCTCGATCACCTCTATCACATTTGGATTGTCTTTGTTGCCTCCCACGGCGATCCTTACACGATCTGCAAGGATAGCACGCTCCTTATATACACAGCAGCGCATGGTCGGTACCTTACCGGGAACGATGATCCCGGGGATCTCCATCACGTGTTCCAAAAGGGTGTCCTCCCAGGCGAACCTCGCAACTTCTCGAAGCACCTTATATTTCAGATGCTGCACTTTGGTATCAAATTTATACATGACTTAACTCCTTAAAAATAGCTGATCTTGATCCTTTTGCCCATTTGCTTAAGACAGGCAGACAGTTCTTCCACCAGGTTCATTTTGATATTGAAATTGATGGGCAGATCCGGATTCTGATGTGCGGGATTTACCGCTCTTCCGACATAGAAATTGATATCGGTGGCTTCTTCAAACAAAAGCCTTGCTATCAATGCTGCCCCGTCCCTGTTAAAATTCCACTCTTCATATAGAATATTATCCTCAAGGGCATCCTTTGCATATTCTATCACCTTACTGATGGTTATAACACCCTCTGTTACAAGATCAACACCTTCTATATTTGCTATAGGAGGAACATCACTTCTTTCAAAATTGAGACTGACCTTAAGAGGTTTTTTCAGATAATCGGCTGCTATGGATGAGGTTGTCCCTCCGCAGACTATGTGTTTACCTTCCTTCGAAAAGAATAATGACATCATCCTTTTGCAGTCATCCCTGTTTTTCGGAGGACCGAACAAAATGTTCATCGGCTCACGCTTTCTTATCTTTACCACACACGCCGAAGCATCATCTCCCGGACGATAGCCATATTCCTTGTTGCACTCATCCACCAACATTGTAGCCAGTGTTTTTGCACTGTAACCGGCGATAGCCATACCCCGCATGAATTTAGCGATATCCTCCCATTTCCATCCGAAATTATAGGACAGGCCGATCCCCGCATGAGGACATCCGTCACTCATGGCTATCATGATGTCCCCCTCCTGCAGCTTTATCTGTGATCTTAAAACCTTTTTTTCACATATGGAAAGCTCCTGTTTGGGATAATCAAACAGATCACCGTCACGGATAAAGATCACGGACGGATTGTCATATTGGATCAGTTCCACTCTTGCATTTTCTATCAGATGCATGATTGTAAATGTAGAATAGGCAACACCTCTTACCGAACAGATCGGCAAGGTTGCGGCGATCGTGGACACACACTCCTCAAGGCTGATACCCTCTGCTAACATTGTCGAAATGATCTTTGATGTCAGTGTGGATAGAATGCTCGCTTTTACTCCGCTTCCGAGACCGTCTGCAAGCACGATCACGGTGGAATTCTCATCCTTCTCAACAATATCAATATGATCTCCGCAAAGCTGTTCTCCTTCGTGATTTATACTCTTCCAACCGATGTCGGCACAAAGATTATTCATCGTTAATCGACTCCTTCAGTTTCGTAAGAGCAATTTTCGTTTCGGCTGCAGTCTCTCCCAAAAGGGATGCGATCTCCTGAACGATCCTCATCTGTTTATCTACTACCTTGTCAGCGATCTCTACTGTCTGACGGCTGATGTCTTCTTTCTTTTCTCTCTGTAATTCTTCTTCGGTAACATCTCTGAGGATCCCCAGCAGAGTCTTGTAATCTTTATCATAAACGATCGTTTTTTCCACATACCTTCCGTACTCGGCAAGATACTCTCTTTTATCGCGAAGCAACCTGCCTGTAGATAAAACCTGCTCGAAATCTTCCGGTTCCATGATCCGTACAACATGATCGCCCAATATATCGTCCGCCGTGCGAAGGTTTAATATCCTTCTTGCTGCGGGATTTACCTGCTGGACTTCGAGTTTTTCATTTAATACGATAAGTCCGTTAGGCGAATTCTTTGCTATGGCATCGGAGATATTTTCCGCTTTTTCCTTCAAAAACGGAAGACACATCGATATCTCAGCCTTACCCTGCAAGATCGCGACCGCTTTTTCCCGACAAGTATTATATCCGCACGAACCGCAGTTGAGTTCATCCTCAGGTTTTACTTTTCCCATCTGAAGCAATGTTTCACGTATCTGCTCATCATTCGGAACAGCGTTTTTTTGAAGGATCACTTCAAATTCCTTTGAAAGTTCATTTTGATCCGGCTGTTCTACGTTAAAATCACTGCTGCCGGCATAATTTGCCACGGAAACATATCCCCGTATGGGTGATCTGTGAAATTTCTCCATGACCGGCCCGCCGATACAGCTTCCCGCACATGCCGACATTTCTATGAAGCATTTATGTACCTTCCCGGATTCAATATCCCGAAGAGCGGATATACAGTTTTCTATTCCGTCTATCACCATGTACTGATAATCGGTATGCTCTGTGGACATGGTTTTTAATATCCCGCCGGAAGTTGGAAAAAACCTTGCTTTACTGTTTTCATTGGCATCACTTTTTTGTTCCAAAGTGATGTTTTCTTCTTTAAGCCATGCAGTCAGCTCATCAAAGGTGAGTGCCGCATCCACCATGCCCTCATAGTGCTGGGCTTCATCTTTTTTTGCGATACAGGGGCCGATAAATACGGTTTTTGCACCCGGAATACGCTTTTTTATTTCCATGCAATGAGCCTGCATGGGCGACATCACATCCGCAAGGCAGGAAACCAGATGCGGAAAATGCTTCTGGATAAGGAGATTTACCGAATGACAGCAGGACGTGATGATAACATCCTGATCGCCCTGTCTTACCATACGTTCATATTCCCTCTTTACCATGGTCGCACCGATGGCGGTTTCCTCCACATCATAAAAGCCAAGTTTTTTTAAGGCTTCTCTCATGGCTTCAATGCCCACTCCATCATAGTTTGCAACAAAGGACGGTGCCAGGCTGACGATCACGGGATCGCCTGTCTGCATAAGTACCTTAACTTTCTCCGTCTCATCCACGATCTGCTTGGCATCCTGCGGACATACAACAAAACAATGGCCGCATAAAATACACTCGTTACTGATGATATAGGCCTGATTGCCTGAAAAACGAATGGATTTTACGGGACAATTACGGATACATTTATAACAATTCTTACAATTGGATTTCTTAAGTGTCAGACACTCCATACCTGCTTATCTCACCTTTTTCAAAACATTCTCATCAAAAAATACGTTCACATTGTCAGGAGATACCGAATAAAAAGTATCATCTACGGTCACACAAACTCCCTGCTGACATTTTCCCATGCAAAAGGTTCCGTCAAGTTCTACCGAATCGCCAATAGCGGACTCGCCGATCAGCTCCTGAAGTTTTTCCACCACCTGTCTGGATCCTTTGATATGACAGGAAGAACCGATACAAACTGTAATCTTCATGGCTTATCTCTCCTTTGCTCATTCAAAATCTGCAACATCAGTCCACGTACTCAAAAAATCCCGTTCCCTCTGATTGCCTTTCACTGTCTGAGACGCAACTACCAACGGCATCCATTTTTTGATATATTGTTTATCCGTGTCACTCTTTTGGCAGAACAGATCCAGGTATTTTTTTGCTCCCTCTTTATCATCTTCCATGCAAAAGAGAAGGAAGGTTCTTGCCACATCCGCAGAAGCATTTCCCTGAGTGGCGTGAGACCAGTCCAAAATATACAGTGTATCGTCTTTTGAAACGATGATATTTGAAGGATTAAAATCTCCATGGCAGACCTTGTTATGGGTCGGCATGGCTTCCAGGCGCATATGAAGGTCATAGCGAACCGTTGCCAAAAGATCGGTCTGATCGATTTTTCGATTTATCTTGTCTTTCAGCTGATTCAGACCGGGACAGCTCTTCGAATGCATGAGCACCTGCAATGACACAAACTGCTCCATGTATTCATCCTTCTTTTCGGGATTTTGTGCCATCAGAGTTGCGAGAGTTTTTCCTTCTATATATTCCGTTATGATAGTCCATTTTCCGTCGGTCATGGTGACTCCCAGGATTTTGGGAATGTGCAGTCCGGTTTCCTCTATCCTTGCCTGATTTAACGCTTCATTTAAAACATCCGCCTTGGAATAGGACTTGTCAAATACCTTTAAGACCCTGTCACCGTCGCGATATATGGTCTTATTGTTTCTTACCGCAATGATTCTCATATTAGTTTCCATAATAAACCTCTGTGTATTGCCTGAATGCGTAATACCTTCAAATAAGTCTTATATTATTATAACACTTATTTTTCCATTCCGCTTATTCCCCGGTTATAAACTTAATAACAAACAGCATTTTATTGCGTTAGCATATGTCCTCATAGTATAATCTGTAGAAAGATCTTTCGTTTTATATGAAACCCGCACGTATTCGGTGATTAAGGGGGAATAATGGATAAGATAGCGGTTTTGATCCCTTGCTATAATGAAAGCACAACCATAGATAAAGTAGTATCAGATTTTAAAAGGGTACTCCCTGAAGCGGTTATTTATGTCTATGATAATAATTCATCCGACGGCACCGATGAGATAGCAAAGAATGCCGGAGCTATCGTTCGTTATGAATACAGACAGGGAAAAGGAAATGTTGTACGCTCCATGTTTCGTGATATCGACGCAGAATGTTATATCATGGTAGACGGCGATGATACATGTCCAGCAGAGACTGCCGTGACAATGGCTGCGGATATCTTTTCCGGAAAAGCGGATATGGTGATCGGAGACAGATTATCTTCCACATATTTTGAAACAAACACGAGACGTTTTCACAGCTGGGGAAATAACTGGGTCAGAAAAATGGTCAACAGGATCTTCAAGAGTGATATCAAGGATGTCATGTCGGGTTATCGCGCCTTCAGTTATGTATTTGTGAAAACCTTCCCGGTTCTTTCGAGAGGTTTTCAGATCGAAACCGAAATGAGCATTCATGCCACGCACAGGAACTTTAAAATATCGCATGTCCCTGTTGAAGTCAGGAATCGTCCTCAAGGGTCTGAGTCTAAAGTCAAAACATGGTCTGACGGCTGGAAGATCGAGCAGACGATCAGATACCTGTATCGTACCTACAGACCTGACAGATATTACAGTATCGTTACCGGCAAGCTTTTGATCATATCCGGCCTCTTTTCCATACCGGTGTTTAAAGACTGTATGTATGCAGGATCCATCAACAGGATCGCACCGCTTATAATCACGGGATGTACGCTTTTTTCAGCCATCATTTCCCTGTTTACAGGTGTCATATTAAAGACTATGGCCATAAAAGATCAGCAGGATTTCGAGATCAGATTAAACCAATATACAGATCGTTTTAATAAGATAAAATGTTAAAAGGTTCAGGCCTGTTCACAACTTTGAACGTGCCTGAACCTTTTATCTTATTTTGTAAATGT
>CACZSE010000253.1 GCA_902783735.1 uncultured Lachnospiraceae bacterium | reverse complement strand
GGAATACCGGCAAATACTATAGAAGTATTAAAAAAGTATAATTTTACATTTCAAAAAAAATACGGACAGAATTTTCTCATAGATACACATGTACTTGAAAAGATAGTTCTCGAATCACAGATCACCCATGATGACTGTGTTCTTGAGATAGGTCCCGGAATAGGTACAATGACGCAGTATCTGGCCGAGTCTGCAAAAAGAGTCGTAGCGGTTGAGATCGATAAAGCATTGATCCCCATACTTGAGGATACGTTGGGTGATTATGAAAATGTGACCGTTATAAATGATGATATCCTTAAGACTGACATACAAAAGATATGTGACGAGTATAATGATGGACGTCCGATAAAGGTTGTTGCAAATCTTCCATATTATATTACAACACCGATCATAATGGGACTTTTTGAAAGTCATGTACCTATTAAGAGCATTACAATAATGGTACAAAAAGAAGTTGCCGACCGTATGCAGGAAGGTCCCGGTTCAAAGGAATACGGAGCACTGAGCCTTGCCGTGCAATATTATGCTAAGCCCGAGATCGTGGCGGAGGTATCGCCGAATTGTTTCATTCCCAGGCCAAATGTCGGCAGTGCGGTCATAAAACTGACCAGATACGAAAAAGCTCCGGTAGATGTCGAAGATGAGAGGTTTATGTTCAATATCATAAGGGCCTCATTTAATCAAAGGAGAAAAACGCTGGCAAACGGACTTGCAAACGGAGGACTGGGTTTAACCAGAGAACAGGTGACAGCCGCACTTGAAAAAATGAATGTATCCGTTACCGTACGAGGAGAAGCGTTGACGCTTGAGCAGTTTGCTATGCTAAGCAACCTGTTGAAAAGTTAGAGATTTGAGGATGATATCATGAATGACAGACTGACACGATCAGATATAGATAAGATGCAGGAAGAGATAGATCACAGAAAACTTGTATTAAGACCTCAGCTTTTGGTAGATGTTAAAGATGCAAGGGCTCACGGTGATCTTAGTGAGAATTTTGAATATAAGGCAGCAAAAAAGGCAAAGAATCAAAATGAAAGCCGGATCAGATATCTGGAAAAGATGATAAAGACTGCCCACATAATCGAAGATAATACCGCAGATGACGAAGTAGGTATAAACAATCAGGTTACGGTATATTTTGAAGAAGATCATGAAGAAGAAACCTACAAGATAGTTACTACGATCAGGGAAGATTCACTGAAAAATCTTATAAGCATTGAATCACCGCTGGGAAAGGCTTTGATGCGACATAAAGTAGGTGACAGAGTTAAAGTAGTTGTTAATGAGAATGTCAGTTACTTTGTTAAGATATTAAGCATTGACAACAGTAAAGACGATTCAAATGATAAGATAAGAGGGTATTAATACACAAGTATTAGTAATTTAAAATAAAAAAATACAATATATTGTGTTTTTGGGGTTAAGTTTTGCATATTCCTGCCGATATTAATTGTGAAGGCGTACAAATACGAATTAGTTTCGGATCGATGTTGCCTTTTATACATGAAGTGTTTGAGACTACAAGGAGGTAGAGAATATGACAGTGAGTGCTATTTTAAACGGCAAAAACGACAACCGGAGAAATAACCAGTTTGTCCGTCCGGTACAGACAGTAAAACGTGGTTCTAAGACAGAAGCTGTTGCAAGTTCATATCAACTACTTCAGCAGCAGGCGATCATGGTGTATCAACGATAAGTTTCAGTCAGAATAACAGTAGGTACCGGCTCATAAAAACGCTGGCCCGAACCTTTCCTGCCAAGAAGCAAGGGATAAGCGCAGAGCCGGTGCTACAACCAAATAAAATGATATTCGGAGCGTATACATGTAAGAAAACATGGAAACGCTCTTTTTTTGTTAAAAAAATATGATAAATGTAGTACAATGGCATAAGGTGTAAAAAAAGGAGAGTCATATGAGAACTATAGATGCTTTAGCGATCACGGATGCACTAAAGGATATGTGCATAGAAGCGAATCATTTTCTGACAGGGGACATGAAGTGTGCTCTTGATAAGGCAGAAACCGCAGAGAAGGCACCCCTTGGAAAGCAGATCATAGGGCAGTTAAAGGAGAATCTGAAGATAGCCGGTCAGGATATGATACCGATCTGTCAGGATACCGGCATGGCTGTAGTATTTGCAGAGATAGGTCAGGACGTACATATAACGGGAGGAAATCTTGAGGATGCCATCAATGAAGGTGTCCGTCTCGGATATACGGAAGGTTTTTTGAGAAAATCCGTAGTAAAGGATCCGCTGATAAGAGAAAACACAAAAGACAACACGCCGGCTGTCATACATTATTCCATAGTTCCCGGAGATAAAGTTAAACTTACTATCGCACCAAAGGGATTTGGAAGCGAAAACATGAGTAAGATCTACATGTTAAAACCTGCCGACGGAGAAGAGGGGGTAAAAAATGCCATTCTTTCTGCGGTAAAGGATGCAGGTCCTAACGCATGTCCGCCCATGGTTGTCGGTGTCGGGATCGGCGGAACATTTGAAAAATGTGCTCTGTTAGCAAAAAAAGCATTGACAAGGGCTGTTGATTCTCATTCAGAAATAGAATGGGTTAAAGAAATGGAAATAGAAATGCTTGAAAAGATCAACAGGACCGGCATAGGACCCGGAGGATTAGGCGGCTCTACAACAGCACTTGCCGTAAATATAGAGACCTATCCGACGCATATTGCGGGACTTCCGGTAGCAGTCAATATATGTTGTCATGTAAACAGACATGCGGTAAGAGTTATCTGAGCAAGTGATATTATCAGGAGAAAGATTTCATGGAATACAAAATAGAAGCACCTCTAAAAAAAGAAGATATAGATAAACTCAAAAGCGGTGATTATGTTTATATTACCGGAACCATATATGTGGCCAGAGATGCCGCACACAAGCGCATGGATGATCTTCTAAAGGAAGGAAAAGAACTTCCTATCGAACTGAAGGACAACGTGATCTACTATATGGGACCGTCACCGGCAAGAGAAGGAAGACCGATAGGATCTGCAGGCCCTACTACAGCCAGCAGAATGGACAAATACGCACCGAAGCTTCTTGACCTCGGACTTAAGGGCATGATCGGTAAGGGAAAACGTACACAGGAAGTAAAGGACGCTATAGTCAGAAACGGTTGTGTATATTTTGCTGCGGTCGGAGGTGCCGGAGCATTGCTTTCGAAAGCGATCACGAAAAGTGAGATCGTAGCTTATGAAGATCTTGGGGCGGAAGCAATAAGAAAGCTTGAAGTAAAGGATTTTCCTGTTATAGTGGTTATAGATAAAGAAGGAAATAACCTTTATGAAACAGCAATAAAAGAATATTGTGAAGAGTGATCTTAAAGACTATGTGAAATATAAAAAACCGGAAACCATATGTTTCCGGTTTTTTAGCGGAGAAAGAGGGATTTGAACCCTCGCGCCGCGTGAACGACCTACACCCTTAGCAGGGGCGCCTCTTCAGCCACTTGAGTATTTC
>CACZSE010000252.1 GCA_902783735.1 uncultured Lachnospiraceae bacterium | reverse complement strand
CTTAAAAGAGATCATCTATCAATACTTAAGACTTGCACATCCTCAGGAACTGAAGGATGAAAAGGACCGATTATCTCCGGGGCTTGTCCTTGATATGGAAGACAGCTATGTTAAGAATTTCAGGACAGGCATAAGCAGAAAAGAAGCCTACAGATCAAAGAAGTCGGTCATCATAAAAGGGGAGAGGCTTCCCAAGGGAGAGATAGGAGTAATACACGGATATTTTCCGCTTGATCAGTTAAAACATGCTGCTAAGAGTCATGGTGTGACCATAAACCAGTATCTGGTAGGTGTCTTTGTATATTCTGTATACAAAGAATACATGAAGGGCATGCCCGGAGAAAGACCTGTAAATTGCTGCGTACCGGTAGATCTGAGAGGATTTTATGATTCTCACACGATCAAAAATTTCTTTGCCATGGTCATGGCAAGATTTCTTCCCGAAAAGGAAGACTATACACTTGATGAGGTTTTGCAGATCGTAGCTCAGAGCCTTAAGGAACAGGTTACAAAAGAAAATCTTGATAAGATATTGTCATATAATGTATCAAATGAACAGAACATCTTTTTAAGACCGATACCGATCTTTATCAAGAATTTCGCAATAAGAAGTGTTTATCAATATACGGCAGGAAATACTACGGCAACAGTCACAAATATTGGTGATGTTAAGGTAAGAGAGCCGTATGATCGATATATTGAACATTTTTATGCTATGCTTGCCATGTCAAGAGGGCAGGAGCTTAAAGGTGCCATCGTGTGCTTTAACAAAACACTGATCATAACATTTACGTCAAGGTTTGCGGATAAATCAATCCAAAAGAGATTTTTCAGAGAGATAAGTGCAGATTCCGTGGAGGTCTGCGTGGAAACAAATGAGTACAACGAAGAAACAGATGAATAGTAAAAGGATCATCAGCAGATGTCCGAACTGCAACATCATATTATTTCACAGCGGCGAAACCTGTCCCTTGTGTCATTGTGTGACTCAGGAGACAGAGAAGGAAGAAACAGATCGCATAATAGACCTTTTCGGCGATGATGCTCCATATCCCGATGTAGAGGGACGGCTAAGAAAATTGCGTTTGGCTTTAAGAGTCATACTGTTGATATTTGTATTGGCAGAATTACTCATGATACTTATAAACAAAGTCACCACGGTTTCGTATCCATGGTCTTTTATTACAGGTGTTGCATTACTTTATATATACCTTTCTCTAAAATACTGGGTAGATCATGATTCCGGCTTTGCATCAAAGGTTGGACTGCAGATAATGATCACTATCTGTCTGCTGTTTGCCATTGACAGCTGTACGGGCATGAGAGGATGGGCTTTGCAATGGGCCATTCCGGGGGTTTTGTTGCTTGGAGATCTTGTAGTGGCGCTTTTGATGATCATAAACAGAAGCCGTTGGCAGAGCTATATACTGCTGCTGCTTCTTACGGGGATAATCTCGTTATTTCTTATAATTCTTTATTTTGCGGGGCGTATAGAGAGCGTTGTCATGCCACTCATATGTGAAGTGGTCACATGTCTGTATCTGTTTGTTTTGATACTGTTCGGAGGCAGAAAGGCGGAGCATGAATTCAGCAGACGGTTCCACATTTGATAAAGGAAGAGTAAAAAGAGCGGAAGGACTTCAGGTAAGAAAAAGTAAGCTTGAAGCGAGGCTGGAAGCGCTGAATATTCCGATCGATCAAAAGGAAGAAGAGAAGAAAAAAGAAGATATAAGCCGGCGCGGAAAGACTGCCAGAAGGATAGTTCAGGTGGCAAATCATCTTCCGGTATTGGGCCCCATGCGATTAAACGGTGATCTTCAAAACTTGATCAGCGAGCATGAAAAAGAGTTTAAATATGCCGCTCATCTCAAAAACAACATCATCAATCATGATTTTTTCAAAATGGAACTTTTGGAAAAGAAGGATGATGACACACCTCATGATAAACGATATGTCATATTGCAGTTACATGGCGGAGGATACTACGGAAAGCTGCACAATACTTACAGAGCGGTGGCAGCATTTTATTATGAACTTACGGGAGGCTTTGATGTCTTAAGCGTAGATTATCGTGTTGCTCCCGAGCATCCGTACCCTGCGGCACTCGATGATGCGATAGCATCTTACAGATGGCTGATGGATCACGGATACAGATCCGACAGGATAATAGTATCGGGTGATTCGGCAGGAGGAGGACTGGCACTGGCACTGTGTCTGTTTTTAAGAGACCATAAGATAAGTCTCCCGGCAGGTATCATAACCATGTCTGCCTGGGCAGATCTTACAAAGAGCGGAGATTCATATCAGGAAAACTATGACAGCGATCCGATATTTGGCGGTACGAAGCATACCATGGTATATAAAAAGGGTTATTATGTTAACCACAATCCGGCACTGCCTTATATCTCACCGATCTATGGTGTATTCAACGGATTTCCTCCCATGCTCATGCAGGTGGGAGAACTTGAGATGCTTTTGGATGATACGGTATCGGTAGCGGAAAAAGCTAAGGCTGCAGGCGTAAGGGTAAAAAAACATGTTTATCCGGGTATGTTCCATGTATTCCAACTGGGACTGTCATCTTTCCCGGAGTCAATGGAAGCATGGGAAGAAGTACGACAATTCATACACATTGTTACAGGGGAAGGTTTTTTTGATTGAACAGACAGTATGACAACACAACACCTACAGAGAAGTTCTTATTTAGCATTTTTTATTAGAGCGAAATATTGAATCGACATGGTAGTCATGAAGATATCACAAGATCCATGAATTTCTTTGCAGATACGGAAGCCTCCGTATTTTTCATCGAGAGCATGCTCACAGCTCTGTCGGGAAGCGTTTGAGAAAGTTTAAGCTTTTTTACACTGCCGGCTTTAAGTGCAGCCTGTGAGAATTCTTCTGTGATACCGGCAACACCGAGGCCGATGCCGGCTAGAGATATTAAAAGTTCATAACTGGCCAGCTCTATTTCGGGCTCGAGTCTCAGACCGTGTTTTAGGAAGCAGTCCTCAAGAAATCTTCTTGAGCCTGCTTCTTTTTCAAGCAGTATGAGAGGAAGCTTTGAGATCTCTTTAAGTGTATAGGTCTTGTCAAAATCAATATCGTAATCGGGAGCAGCGACAAAGGCTGTATGAGTCTTGAAGCACATATATGATTCAAAGTGATCGTCTCTTTCATTTGTAGTTGCAAATGCTATATCGACAATACCGCTGTTCAGATAATTCATTACACGTTTTGAAGTTCCGTTTAATATCTTTACCCTTACTCCGGGATAGAGCTTGTGATACTCATGCAAAATGTTTAAAAGATAGCTTTCTGTCAGAGTGTTGCTGGCGCCTATTTTTAATTCGCCTCTTACCAGATTTTTGGATTCGCCAAGTCTTGTTTCACCCGCTTCCAAGAGCGAGAGAGCGCTTGATACATATTCATAGAGAGTATTTCCATCTGTGGTTAACATAACTCCGCGAGATGTCCTTGAAAACAGTCTTACGCCCAGGGAATCCTCCAATATCTTTATCGACTGGCTGACTGCCGATTGGCTGAGATACAGTTCCCTTGCACAGGCTGAGATATTACCTGAATCAGCGACAGCTTTAAAGATCTTGTAATGTTCCAGTTTAGCCTGCATGATATTCCTCCATAGATTATGTAAACCACATAAGCAATATAAGAAAAACTGATATCAGACATTAAAATATTCTGATTTACTTATATCTATGATTCGATTATAATCATAATTGCTGACTAACGCAACAGTGATCAGCTATTGCAAGTGTTTTATATTGGGGTATTCCCGGGAGGTAAAAATGTCAGAAAGAAGAGTTGGAACAGTATCAAGAGGTATTCGTTGTCCCATCATCAGACAGGGTGACGATCTTGCTCAGATAGTTACAGACAGCGTTGTTGAGGCTGCTGAATATGAAGGCTTTGAGTTAAGAGACAGAGATGTTATCTCTGTAACAGAGTCAATAGTAGCAAGGTCACAGGGCAACTATTGTACAATAGATGATATCGCTTCAGATGTCAGAGCAAAGCTTGGTGGAGGCACAATAGGTGTGATCTTCCCCATCCTTTCAAGAAACCGTTTTGCTATCTGTCTTAAGGGCATAGCAATGGGAGCAAAGAAGATCGTTCTCATGCTCTCATATCCTTCGGATGAGGTTGGAAATGAACTTGTAAGTCTCGATAAGATAGATGAGGCAGGTGTAAATCCATACAGTGATGTACTTACGCTCGAGAAGTATCGCGAACTGTTCGGATATAGCAAGCATGAGTTTACCGGTGTTGACTATGTTGAATACTATAGCGATCTTATCAAGGAAACAGGATGTGATGTGGAGATCATATTTGCAAATCAGGCAAAGGCGATCCTTGACTACACAAAGAATGTTATAAACTGTGATATACATACAAGAGCCAGGACAAAGAGGATACTTAAGGCAGCAGGTGCAGAAAAGGTATTCGGTCTTGACGAGATCATGAACGCACCCGTAAACGGAAGCGGATGCAACGAGATGTACGGACTTTTAGGTTCAAACAAGGCGACCGAAGGTCAGGTAAAGCTCTTCCCCAGAGAATGCAAGCAGCTTGTACTTGATATTCAGTCTAACATATTAGAGAGAACAGGCAAGCATGTGGAAGTCATGGTATATGGTGACGGCGCATTCAAGGATCCCAAGGGAAAGATCTGGGAGCTTGCAGATCCGGTAGTTTCACCTGCATTTACCGACGGACTGATCGGAACACCCAATGAGTTAAAGCTTAAGTATCTTGCTGATAACGATTTCGCAAACCTTTCTGGACAGGCGCTTAAGGATGCTATCTCTGAGAGCATCAGAAAGAAGGATGCGGATCTTGTCGGAAAGATGGCAAGTGAGGGAACAACACCGCGTCAGCTCACAGACCTGATCGGATCACTCTGTGACCTTACTTCGGGTTCCGGCGACAAGGGTACACCTGTAGTACTTGTACAGGGATACTTTGACAATTATACAAACTAGTTTACATAACACACAAGAAAGAGGCGGATCATACCGCCTCTTTCTTAACTGAAAAATTCATGGCAGGAAAATAAGAGTTGAACAGGATAGACATAGATTCGTTTGATAGTGAAGAACTGAATATATATTCAAAACTTTCGGAAGTGCAACTGTTAAGATACTATGAGCCAAAGCCGGGGATCTTCATCGCTGAAAGTCCCAATGTGATCAAGAGGGCAATAGCTGCAGGTTTCGAGCCTTTATCATTGCTTGTTCAGGATGATCTTTATGAAAAGGAAACCCTTCCGATAACAGATAAGATAGCGGAAGTCTTTGGAGATAAAAAGTCAAAAGAGATAAATGTTTATACAGCCCCTCTTGAGGTCATAAATCAGCTGACAGGCTTTGCGATGACAAGAGGTATACTGGCAGCTATGCGCAGAAAACCCATGGAAGATACTGAGATATTTTTGCAGGGGAAAAAGAGAATAGCCGTATTATATGACATTGTAAACCCAACCAATGTGGGAGCGATCATAAGAAGTGCGGCAGCTCTCGGAATGGATGGAGTTATGTTAACTGATAACTGCGCGGATCCTTTCTACAGACGCGCAGCGAGAGTGAGTATGGGAACTGTTTTTCAGATACCGCTCATAAAGGTTGACATAACTATAAAGAAGTTAAATGAGCTTGGATTTGCAACAGTTGCCATGGCATTGACAGATGATTCAATATCAGTATCTGATAAGAGATTAAAAGATGCAGAGAAGGTAGCTGTAGTACTTGGTAGTGAAGGAGAAGGTCTGCCCAAGCAGGCAATAGATGCCTGCACATATACGGCAAAGATACCCATGTACCACGGAGTCGATTCACTAAATGTGGCAGCTGCGAGCGCAGTTGCGTTTTATGAGCTGTGTAAAACAATTATTTAAAGAAACCGACAAGGCCGACTATGAGGATGACCATTAAAACTACAGGTACAAAAAATCTCATGTAATTCTTTAACCAGTAGGGCATCTTTAAGCCTTTGCCGGCATTGGCTTCTTTAATAAAGCTGTCCCAACCCCATCCGCAGCGTATAGTACAGAAGAG
>CACZSE010000251.1 GCA_902783735.1 uncultured Lachnospiraceae bacterium | reverse complement strand
GACAAGGTCCCTGTTGTAATAGACGGCGGTAAGGTTGCGGGAGGTCACGACGGCGGCCCTCTTCCGGAAGACGGTATCGTTATAAAGAACGGGAAATTAAGAGGCGTGGACAGTTACGGAATGATGTGTTCTATAGAAGAGCTTGGTTCTGACAGGAACATGTATCCCGAAGCTCCGGAAAACGGAATATACATCTTTCCCGAAGATACACCCGTGGGAGCAGATGCCATTGAGGTACTCGGACTTCATGATGTTGTTTTCGAATATGAGATAACATCAAACAGAGTTGACTGTTACAGTGTTTTGGGTATAGCAAGAGAAGCTGCCGCAACATTTAACAAGCCTTTCGTTGCACCTGAGGTTAGTGTTAAGGAATGTGCTGATAAGATCGAGGATTATATCTCGGTTGAAGTCAAGGATAAGGATCTTTGCCCGAGATTTTGTGCAAGAGTAGTTAAGAACATCAAGATTGAACCGTCTCCTCAGTGGATGCAGAGAAGACTTGCGGCAAGCGGCATTAGACCGATCAATAATCTGGTCGATATCACAAACTATGTCATGGAAGAGTATGGACAGCCCATGCATGCATATGATCTGGATACCATTGAAGGAAAGAAGATCATCGTTAAGCGCGCTAAGGACGGAGATACATTCATGACTCTTGACGGTCAGGAGAGAAAACTCGACGGCGAGATGCTCATGATAAATGATGCTGTTAAGCCTATCGGTATTGCAGGTATCATGGGTGGTGAGAACTCAAAGATCACCGATGATGTTAAAACCGTATGTTTTGAGGCTGCTACATTTAACGGTGCAAATATCAGAAAGAGCGCTAAGAGACTCGGACTTCGTACAGATGCTTCGGGTAAGTTCGAAAAGGGACTTGATCCCAGAAATGCTCTTGATGCCATTAACCGCGCATGCTCGCTCATTGAGGAACTTGGCTGCGGTGAAGTCGTAAGCGGTGTTGTAGATGTATGCGAACCTCTAAAGGAACTTAATAAGATCAAGTTCAGACCTGAGAGGATCAATGAACTTTTGGGAACGGATATAGATGCAGCTACGATGCTTGATATCTTTAAAAAGCTGGAACTTGTTTATGATGAGGCTTCCGGCGATATCATTATCCCTTCATTCCGTCAGGACCTTGAAGGTATTGCCGATCTTGCTGAAGAAGTTGCAAGATTTTACGGATATGACAAGATACCCAGCACACTTCCGAGCGGTGAGGCGACAACAGGTAAGCTTCCTTTTAAGCTCCGTGTTGAGGCTATCGCAAGACAGGTTGCTCAGTATTGCGGATTCTCTCAGGGCATGTGCTACAGCTTCGAGAGCCCTAAGGTATTTGACAAGCTTTTGCTTGATAAGGATGATCCGGCAAGAAATGCCATCGTGATATCGAATCCCCTCGGAGAAGATTTCTCGATCATGAGGACCATTTCATTAAATGGTATGCTCACTTCGCTTTCTACGAACTATAACAGAAGAAATAACAATGTTCGTCTTTATGAGATGGGTAATATATACATAGCTGACAAGCTTCCGCTCGAGACACTGCCCGATGAGCGTATGCAGTTTACTCTCGGTGCATACGGAGATATTGATTTCTTCGGTATGAAGGGAGTTGTTGAAGAGTTTTTTGATGCAATAGGTATTGACGGTAAGATCGAATATGATCCCAAAGCCGGAAAGAATTTCCTGCATCCCGGCCGTCAGGCTCTTATATCATATAAGGGAAGCGTACTCGGATACCTCGGTGAAGTTCATCCGGAGGTTGCCGACAATTACGAGCTTGGTATAAAGACTTACATAGCTGTGATCGATATGCCCAATGTACTTCCGTTCGCATCATTTGACAGAAAGTATGTAGGACTTGCAAAATATCCTGCAGTGAGCAGAGATATCTCAATGGTAGTTCCGAAGGAGATAATGGTTGGACAGATCGAAGCCATGATAAGTCAAAGAGGCGGAAAGATCTTAGAGAGCCTTTCTCTGTTTGATATATATGAAGGCAGCCAGATCAAGGAAGGCTATAAATCCGTTGCATACAATATCACTTTCAGAGCAAAGGACAGAACGCTCAATGAAGATGATATCAACGGAGCCATGAAGAAGATACTAAACGGACTTGAGAGCCTTGGAATTGAATTGAGAGCATAGAACAAATCCCATTGAGGAAAGTTGATATTTTATCATCTCAGACTCTGCTTGCGCACGGATTGGGGCCCCTAGCGGTACTAAACTCTCAGCCACTTTGTGTCTGAATCGTTAAGTACCGAGACCCAATACGGTCTTCGCTGATAAAATATCATACTTTTTCAGATGGGATTTATTTTATATGTTCTGAGATTATATATTATCCTTTACAACACGGAAAATAATAAGGAGAGGTGTTATGAGCAGTAAGAATGTATGGGCAGATGCCAAACAGAAAAAAGTAAAAGCAATAGATACCTTCGCAAAAGAGTATTGCGATTTTTTGAACAACGGTAAGACCGAGAGGGAATGTACGGACTATATAGTCAATTCTATTGAAAAGGAAGGCTATGTTGAGCTTGAAAGACTTGTTAAGGAAAATAAAACTTTAAAAGCCGGCGATAAGGTATATGCCGTAAACAAGAACAAATCCGTGATCATGTTCAATATAGGAAAAGAGCCTCTTGAAAACGGTATGAATATTCTCGGAGCTCATATCGATTCACCGAGACTCGATCTTAAGAGCAATCCGCTTTATGAAGATACGGAGATCGCTTATTTTGATACACACTATTACGGCGGCGTAAAGAAATACCAGTGGGTTACATTACCGCTCGCTCTTCACGGTGTTGTTGTTAAAAAGGATCTTTCAACAGTTGAGATCAACATCGGCGAAGATGAGGACGATCCGGTATTCTTCATATCAGATCTTTTGATACATCTTGCTTCCGAGCAGATGGATAAAAAAGGTGCAAAGGTTATCGAAGGTGAACAGCTTGAT
>CACZSE010000250.1 GCA_902783735.1 uncultured Lachnospiraceae bacterium | reverse complement strand
TTTTTCAGTGCCATGTTCATAACAAATGATGTGGCGCTCATAACCTTTGTCCCGTTTTCGATAATGATCTTAAAAAACTGCTCAAAAGAGAAAGTGATCATACCTTTGGTCGTACTTCAGACAATAGCGGCGAATCTGGGAAGCATGTTAACGCCGGTCGGAAATCCGCAAAATCTTTATCTGTATGGTCTTACAGGCATGAGTATCGGTGAATTTTTAACGTGTATGTTCCCGTATACTTTGGTCGCAGCCATTCTTCTTATCATATCGGTAATGATATTGCACGGAAGAAACGATGAGATAGCTGTTCACGGCAACATGGGAGTGGTTAAAAATTTCGGAAGTTATATCCAGATCGTCATATATCTTGTTTTGTTCATCATTGCTCTGTGCTCCGTGTTAAGACTTATCCCATGGTATATAATGGCTGTGATCATTGCCTTTGTCGTATTCTTTATGGATTATAAGATCCTTTTCAGAGCAGATTATATATTGCTTCTCACATTTATAGGATTTTTCGTATTTACCGGAAATATGGGCAGAATATCACAGGTGCACGATCTTTTACAGAATACTGTAACAGGAAGAGAATTTGGCATATCGGTGCTTTTGAGTCAGTTCATAAGCAATGTTCCCGCAACTCTCATGTTAAGCGGCTTTACCGATAACTATAAAGCACTTTTATGCGGTGTAAATGTCGGAGGCCTTGGAACACTTATCGCTTCCATGGCAAGCCTGATCTCATATAAAGCATATGCTAGCATGGAAGAGAAAAACGTTCCAAAATATATCCTTGAATTTACGGTTTACAATCTTATCTTTTTAGCTTTTATGATACCTTTATATCTTTTGATCTCTATGTAAAGCCTGTATGTGATATTATATAATTAACATATCGATGATCGTATCATATATATGCTTTGTTGATGAGCGGAGGGATATATGAAAAAGATAACTGACGAAGAAAAGATCGAATTCATAGAAAAGTACGTAGATGATGTTGACAGTATTCCAAAAGAGGAAATAGAAAAGTACCGTTCGTATGTTGAAGAGGGCTGTAAAAAAGACTGGCCTGTAGCACTTCATGCAAAGGCTTACGGTTGTTACGGAGGAGACGGTATATTCGAAGAAGACTGGTTTGAATCCAGAGACTGTCTTTTAAGACTTGCAGAACTTACGGACGATCCGTTTTGTTATAATACTCTCGGATATATATATTATTACGGACGCTGTAACAACGGCATTCCCGAATATGAAAAGGCGTTTCAATGCTACAGCATAGGGGCGGCCCACGGTATATACGAATCACAATATAAGCTTGCGGATATGTTTTTGACGGGAAACGGATGCATTAAGAGTGCTTCTGCAGGAGCGAGTCTTATACTCAGCATGTACTCTGAGAACAGAGATTTCTTTTGTAACAGAAATTATGAATGTAAATTTGCCGATGTGGCACTCAGGGTTGGCGGTTTATTCGAAAACGGCTACGGTGTCGAGAAGGATGCCGAACTGGCTTATCAGTACTATCTCGAAGCAAAATGTGCCATTGAAAAGAGAATTGAATTTGAGTCTCATTATGGCGATAAAAAGGTTCTGAACAAGATAGAGGAAGCGCTTGAAAGAGTTAAAAGTCAGCTTCCAAAGGAGTTCTTTGAAAAAGAAGTATCATATCCATTCCCTGTCTATATCGGAGATCTGCTTCATCATTCCGTGGGCATGGATATAACTTTGGACAATAAATACGGAGAATATTTCCTTAAAGCGTCAGGCTTTGCGGGAGATGATGCAGGTGGCTGTACTCTGTTGACCATTCCATCGAAAAGTTTTTGCGGTCTTGTGGATTCGGTCACGCTTAAGTTTGATGAGACTACCGATGTGAGTGTCGATGAATTTCCATATCAGGCTTTTATAACAGGTATACGAGGCGAGCAGAACAGCGATCTGTATCAGTTTGTCTACAGAAACATGACCCTGCTTGAGATCGAAGGAAACCGTTTTTATATAGATTCTTACAGGGTGGTTAAGGATGATGAGGAGACACAAGAACAATTATAAGTTTTGCTTATAACAGACAAAAAGTATTACCAATTAGACACAGACTTTAGCCGATGATAATATTTTCTTACAGATAGGAGACAGACTATGAGAAACATATTATGCTTCGGTGATTCAAACACATGGGGATACAACCCTTCAACAAAAGAAAGATTTCCTCAAAGCATCAGATGGACCGGTCTTCTTCAAAAGAGACTCGGAGAAGAAAATGCAAATGTGATCGAGGAAGGTCTGTGCGGACGAACCACAATTTATGAAGATCAGACAAGACCCGGAAGAAAGGGCATCGATTCATTGCCCGAAATATTAAACAGATGCGGTCATCTTGAAAATGTTATTCTTATGCTCGGTACGAACGATTGCAAGGCTCATAACATGAGTACTCCAAAAGATATTGCTGCCGGAATTGATGACTGTTTGGATATAATCCTTCAATATGTTTCGCCTAAACAGGTTCTTTTGATCTCGCCCATTCACCTTGGCGATGATGTTTGGAAAGACGACTATGATCCCGAGTTTGATACAAGATCGGTAAAGGTGTCCAGGGGCCTTGAAAATGAATATAAAAAGATCGCAAGATCGAGACATGTACATTTTCTTGCAGCTTCAAAGCATGTTTTACCAAGTAAAGTAGATCAGGAGCATCTTGATGCATACAGCCACACTATTCTGGCCGATGTCATTTATAATGAGTTAAAGCAGTGCGGATAGCTTTAACCGATGAGTATATATCAAAAACTTTATATTATATCTGTTCACTTTACAGAAAATGTGTTATTATATCTTGTGGTATGTAATATTGTAAAACACATTATATAGTTTATGGGAATGATATGAAGAAGATAATCTACTCATTGTGCGTTGCCACACTTTCTGTTTTACTCTGCGGATGCGGCAATACCGAAAAGCTGCAGAATTATTACGACGGGATGATGGCATTTCAGGGTAATATAACCATTATCACCGAAACTCTTGATCTTATCGATGAGAGCAAATCACAGGCTCCGTCGCTTGTATGTGACCAGCTTGATAAACTTACCGAACAGTTCAAGGCCATGTCCGAACTTGAGGTACCAAAGAATTTCAGTGCCTGTGAAGAGCTTGCCGACGATGCATATACCTACATACAGGAAGCATCCAGACTTTACAAAGAATGGGCTGCGGATCCCGACAATTCCGATGAGCAGCTCGTGGATATGGCAAAGCAGAACTATGACAGGGCGCTTACCAGAGTCAATTATATATCCATTATCCTTCAGGGTGGGGTTCCGGAAGGTGAGGGAGTGACCATCACCGAAGAAGAGGTAACGGATTTCAAACCGGTCGATGAAGAATCAGCCACCTCTGATACCGAAGAGGAGGAAGAGGAAGAGTATTATGAGGAGTTTGAAGAGGAAAGTGATGAGAATGAATTCTCTGAAACCGAAAATGCTCTGAACGATTCTGAAACGGAATAAGCATTATGAACACCAAAGATCATGTATAAAGTTACAAGCATCTTTGGTGTTTTTGATATATAATGATCGACGGATATAATTTTTTTCGTTCATAGAAAGTAAAGAGATCTTATGACAAAGCAAGAATTTAAAGAATTAACCGAAAAAAGAGTAGTTTTGCTGGATGGAGGTATGGGATCATGTCTTTTTAAGGAAGGCATGCCTCAGGGAGTATGTCCCGAAGCCTGGATGATCGACAACCCGGATGTACAGATAAAGATACAGTCAGGCTATTGCATGGCAGGTACCGACATACTTTATGCTCCGACATTTACGGCAAACAGGCCTAAGCTTTCGGAACACGGTATAGCTGACAGACTCAGGGAGATAAATATGGGTCTGGTGGCAAATGCAAAAAAAGCGGCCTCATATACCGATCATAAGGTATATATTGCTGGCGACATGACCATGACAGGCGTCATGCTCAAGCCGATGGGACCCATGGATTTTGAAGAGCTGATAGATATTTACAAGGAACAGGCATCGGCTCTTATTGACGCAGGTGTGGATCTGTTTATCGTTGAGACCATGATGAGCGTGCAGGAAACAAGAGCCTGTGTCATTGCCATAAAGGAATTATGTGATCTTCCGATCATGGCTACACTCACATTCGAATC
The DNA here is from genome assembly GCA_902783735.1 of uncultured Lachnospiraceae bacterium. GTDB lineage: Bacteria > Bacillota > Clostridia > Lachnospirales > Lachnospiraceae > Colinaster. Next base: position 1,331 of record CACZSE010000250.1, on the reverse strand, counting down.
TGACGGACGCACCTTACTGGGTACCGATGCAAGAACAGCAGCGATCACTCTTGCAAGCCTTGGAGTTGATGCGATCGGCACAAACTGTTCTACAGGCCCTAAGGACATGAGTGTAAATGTACGTGCAATGCGGGAGGTTGTAGATATCCCGATAATCGCAAAGCCCAATGCCGGCATTCCGAGGCTTGATGAGAACGGCGATACTGTATATGACAACACACCGGAAAATTTTGCAGAAGAGATGGCAGATATCATAGATGCAGGTGCTACCATCATAGGCGGATGCTGCGGTACCAATCCGGACTATATCAAGGCAGTCTTTGATAAGCATTATGAAAAAGCCGATATAAAACTCATTAAAAGACCTCATATGCATTATCTTACCAGTGAGCGTAAGACTGTTTCATTTACGCTTGATGACAGCTTTATGATAGTGGGAGAAAGGATCAATCCGACCGGTAAAAAAGCATTTCAAGCGGAATTGCGAGAAGGTAATATTTCTAGAGCTTTGGAATTTGCCACTGAACAGGAAGCGAACGGAGCTTCACTGTTGGATGTAAACCTTGGCATGGGTGAAGTTGATGAAAAGGCACTCATGCTTCAGACGATAGAAGAGTTATCTACAGTAACCCAGCTGCCATTATGTATCGATTCTTCGCATGTTGACATCATTGAGGCGGCGCTCAGAAGATATCCGGGAAGGGCGCTCATAAATTCCATTTCAAATGAGAGTCATAAAAGGGATCCGCTTCTTAAGATAGCAAAAAAATACGGAGCCATGTTTATATTGCTCCCGCTTTCCGATAAGGGACTTCCCGAGAGCCTTGAAGAAAAGATCGGGATAATAGATACTGTTAGCAAAGAAGCCTTTAAGTATGGTTTTTCGAAAGAAGATATTGTGGTTGACGGACTTGTAGCGACAGTAGGAGCAAATAAAAATGCGGGAATCGAGACGCTCGAGACCATCAGATATTGCTATGAAAACGGCTATGCCACGACCTGCGGACTTTCAAATATATCATTCGGACTTCCGCAAAGAGGTTATCTGAATGCAACGTTTTTAAGCATGGCAATAGCAAACGGTCTGACCATGGCCATTTCAAACCCTAACCAGAACCTGCTCATGAGTACGGCTCTGGCTGCCAACCTGTTAAGAAATAAGACCGATGCTGATATTATCTATATCGAAAAGATGAATGCTTTAACGGAAGCCGGAATCGATGCGAATGCGTCCAATGTTTCATTGGGAAAAGTAAAAGGCACGGAGGCAGGCGCCGGTAAATCCGAAAAGCCTGAAGATATATTAAAAAATACGGTCTTAAAAGGTAAAA
>CACZSE010000249.1 GCA_902783735.1 uncultured Lachnospiraceae bacterium | reverse complement strand
TTGACAAAGGCTTGTTTTATTATAATTAGGCGTGTTTACATCGAATCGTCCGTGTCCGGCTGGATGTAGCACCGGAAAAACTCGGATCATTCTTATAGGAGGTAACAGACGTGGCAAATATCAAATCCGCTAAGAAAAGGATACTTGTAAGCGAGAGAAACGCTGAAAGAAACAAATCTATCAAGTCAGGAGTTAAGACTTCCGTAAAGAAGGTTTATGCAGCTATCGAGTCAGGTGACAAGGCAGCAGCTCAGACCGCTCTTACATCAGCTACCAAGGCTATAGATATGGCTACTTCAAAGGGTGTTTATCATAAGAACACTTCTTCAAGAAAAGTTTCTCGTATGTCAAAGGCTGTCAATAAGATGGCTTAATATATCGATTTTCGATATTGGAAAAAGATATACCAAAACGCTTTAATACATATATTCAAAGACTTCGTACCGTCATGCGAAGTCTTTTTTTTGCAATTTACAATTTATTTACAAAAATATAGTAGTTATGTGAAAAAAAACGTGTTAGAATAATAAAGCGAAGGAAATTTTAAAGTAAGGGGTAATTGCTATGAATGAAATTGATGAGATACTGGTAAAAGCCATTGACTGCGGTGCATCCGATGTTCATCTTACAGTAGGCTTACCGCCTAAGATGCGTTTGAACGGAAGACTTATTCCTGTAGATTCAAGCTACAAGATCCTCATGCCGGCAGATACACAGAGACTTCTGGATTGTATCATGAACGATTGGCAGAAGAGAGCCTATGAGCAGCATGGTGAGCATGACTTTTCATATTCAATACCTGAACATGGCCGTTTCCGTGTAAATGCGTTTAAACAAAGAGGAACAGCAGCCATGGCACTTCGTCTTGTAAACTCGGAAGTACCTTCTCCCGCAGTTTTGGGCGTGCCTGATTCAGTTATAGACCTTTGGAGCAGAAAACGTGGACTTATCCTTGTTACAGGTCCTACAGGTAGTGGTAAATCAACCACCCTTGCTTCTATCATCAACACCATCAACCACAGAAGAGATGCACATATCATCACTCTGGAGGATCCGATCGAGTATTTGCACAGACATGATCTTTCGATCGTTAACCAGCGTGAGATAGGACTTGATACAGAGACATATGCAAATGCTCTTAGAGCTGCACTCCGTGAAGACCCTGATGTTATCCTCGTCGGTGAGATGCGTGACTATGAGACTATCTCAACTGCCATAACCGCAGCCGAGACAGGTCACCTGGTTCTTTCAACATTGCATACCATCGGTGCAGCAAGTACCGTAGACCGTGTAATCGACGTTTTCCCGCCTCATCAGCAGCAGCAGATCAGAGTACAGTTTGCAGCGGTTCTTGAAGCGGTTATATCTCAGCAGCTTATGCCTACACTTGAAGGCGACGGCCGAGTAGCAGCATTTGAAGTACTTCATACAACAAACGCTGTTAAGAACATGATCCGTGAAGGTAAGTCACATCAGCTTAACTCAGTTATGCAGACAAACCGTAAGATGGGTATGATCACCATGGACGATTCACTTAAGGAGTTGTATGACGCATTTAAGATCGACAGAGAGACAGCTATTCAGTATTCTGTAGATCCCGATGCTATGGAGCAGAAGCTTCTGTAATATAATTAAATACATACACTTTTAGAAGGTTCCCTTTTAAGGGAACCTTTTAAATTGTAATGGTAACAGAATAACTTATGTGCTAAAATGTCATAAGTTGTTTATGGTAATGATACTTAATAAGGAAAACATATGAGCTACGGATTGCTTGGCGAAAAACTCGGACACAGTTTCTCGAAAATACTGCATGCACAAATGAACAATGATGACTATGAACTGATATCAGTCCCGAGGGATGAGGTTGATGCTTTTTTGAGCAGGGCAGATTTTGACGGGATAAATGTGACCATTCCTTACAAAGAGACAGCAATTGGCTATTGCGAAACTGACGAGATATCGGCCGATATCGGATGTGTCAATACATTGTATAAGAAAAACGGACACATATATGGTTACAATACCGACTGTCTTGGGTTTGCATATCTTGCATCCTCTGTCGGGGTAGACTGGAAGAACAAAAAGGTCGTGATACTCGGAAGCGGCGGTACATCAAAGACTGCGTCATATGTAGCTTATAAAAGCGGCGCATCAAAGATCATCATCGTTTCAAGAAAAGCTACGGAAAATGCTTCCGACAGCGGTTGGAGAAGCAAATGTATCCATTCAACCTATGATAAAGAAGACGAATGGTCGGATGCCGATATCATAGTTAATACCACGCCTGTGGGAATGTATCCGAATAATGAAGGGATGCCTGTAGATCTTGATCTGTTTTCAAAGCCCGAGGCTGTTTTGGATGTGATATACAATCCGCTTGAAACAAGGCTTGTATTGGAGGCAAAAAAGAGAGGAATACCTGCAAGCTGCGGTCTTGCAATGCTTGTTGCCCAGGGGTGGTATTCCGAACAGATCTGGATGGAAAAGAACATAAGCCTTAAGATAGAAGACACTATAAGCGATGAAGCCAAATCGGAAATCGATAAGATCACTGCGATCATAAAAAAACAGAAACAGAACATAGTACTTATAGGAATGCCTGGAAGCGGAAAGAGTACTATAGGAAAAGCTCTCGCAAAAGAACTTAACAGGGAATTTGTCGATACCGATGAAGCTTTTCATAATAAATTCGCAATTACTCCCGAACAGTGCATCAATGAAAAAGGAGTTGATGATTTCAGAGAAAAGGAATCGATCGTTGTAAAAGAAGCAGCAGCATCCGGCGGCATTATACTGGCTACAGGGGGCGGAGCTGTACTGCGTGAAGATAATCGAATGGCATTGTCTCAGAACGGATTCATAGTATTTCTTAACAGAGATCCTAAAAAGCTTGCTACCGACGGAAGACCGCTGTCACAGCAAAACGGTGTCATGAAACTGTATGAACAGCGCCTGCCGATATACAAAAGCCTTATGGATGTTGAAGTTGAAGTCAGTGATGATCATAAAGAGACTCTGAAAAAGGTTTTGAATATTTTATGCCCGTGATACAGGGGCTTTCATAGGAGGATATTGTATGTTACCCATAGTATTGTTTATTGTAGGTTTGGTATTGTTGATCAAAGGCGGCGACTGGTTTGTCGACGGTGCCGTAGGTATTGCACATAAGTTCAATATGCCGGAGATACTTATAGGCGCAACAGTTGTATCTATCGGAACAACTCTTCCCGAGGTCATGGTATCAGCCGGAAGTGCCGTTAAGGGAATCGGATCCATGGCATATGGAAATGCACTTGGATCGATCATATGTAATACCGCTCTTATAGCAGCTATAACGATCGCTGTTAAACCGTCGGATGTAGACAGAAAGAGCATGAAGACACCGGTCATCTTCTTTACGTTGGCAGCACTGATATATGTTTTCATATCATACTTTACAGGTTCTTTCTCAAGGATTTCGGGTATACTTCTTCTGATACTGTTTGTTGTTTACATGATAATAGCAGTAAAACAGGCTCTTGGTATCACAAAGAATCCCAAAGCGGAAGTTTCAGATACTGAAGGAAAAGACAACGACAATAAAGAAGATTCAAAAAAGGAATCTTCTGTGCTTAAATTCCTTGTTTTGCTGGTTGTCGGCGCTGCACTCATAGCGGTCGGTGCGGATCTTTTGGTAGATAACGGAACCATAATAGCAGAACGCCTCGGCGTTCCCAGCACCGTTATAGCTCTTACATTTGTAGCACTGGGAACATCACTGCCTGAGCTTGTAACAGCTATCACATCTCTTATAAAGGGATCCGGTGCACTCTCGCTTGGAAATATAATCGGTGCGAACATGTTTAACCTCGT
>CACZSE010000248.1 GCA_902783735.1 uncultured Lachnospiraceae bacterium | reverse complement strand
GAAGGTAAGTGCCTGGTATAGAGAAGGTTTGAAAACCATTCGAAAAGACTATTCTCATGACGAGGATATGCCGGAAGCTAACTCCATGAGACCGGTTTAAGCATTACTGTTACGGATGTTATAGGTACATACACTGATCCGGATATACGTATTGAGTATTCGGATGGAGAAGTGCGGAGAGAATTTACGGTTGTTTATTATGGAAAGGCTGATGGTGATAGTATAAAGATCGATAATGAATCAAGTGCATATGAATGGATTCCGATAGAGGATATCAAAGAATATCCTATGGCTGATTCTCAACGACGGAGAATAGAAGATGTGTTGGAGTTTTGTAAAACAGGAAAGAAAAGGATGGGGTGAATATGGAAATAACTATCGACAGATTGAAGCATAGTCTTTCTGTGGCCAGGAAGATGAGGGCTTTAGCTATAGAGGATCCTCAAAAGTATCCGGTAGATCCTAATGAAGCCTACGTTCTGGGATTGATCCATGATATTGGATATGATTTTTCTGATGAGCAGAAAGAGCACGCGTATAAAGGCGGTAAGATTCTGGAGGAACAAGGGCATAAGTACTGGAAGGAAGTTTATTATCATGGTATTTGCCAGATAGAATATGATTCAGCAATGTTGCGACTCCTTAATTATGTTGATATGATAACAGGACCGACAGGTAAATATGTAACGATCGAAGAAAGAATTGAAGATATAGCTAAAAGATACGGTAAAGGATCCTGGCAGGAATTAGAGGCTATTGGATTGGCCAAAGGATTGGGTGTATATATATAAGATTATACAGGAGCTATCGGCAGACAATTAGGATATTTTATAGGAGATACAAAAATGAGAACAATTAGGACAATACTACTTAGTACATTAGCATACATAATGGGTTTTATTGTTCTTGGTTCGGCAATTTGCTTTATTCTTTTTACAGTGGATACATATAACATTTCCTTATCCAAAGGTAAGATGGCTTTTGCGGAGACAGTTGTTCTTTGGGTGATAATTCTTACAATTTCGGTAATCTATGGGGTGTGCAGAAAAAAGAAACCATCCGAGTTTATAAAACGTCTTGCAACATTTCCCGGTAGACACAATTATAACTGGCAGGGTGGATATTCACTTTTTACTTGTTTGATACTGTATACGATCACTTTTTTCCGGGCTATTTCATGTTTGCAGCTGTGTAAACAGATCTACAGATCACTATGCTCTTCGGGGAAAGATATTAAATCAAAAAGGCCTAATGTTTCGCCAATCTTCCAGGAGGTTTATTTTATTATATGGATGATCGTGCTCCTTTTTCAGTTATTTGTCGGGGAACGTAATATTTTATTTTACGGGCTGGATGTATATTTCCCTATAGAATCTTTGACGTGGATCATGTATTATTCATTCTTTCGGAGATTCTATGAAGAAAACTATTCTATTTATCATGTTTTAGAGCATTTGCCGATTATTCTGATATTGATCCCGCTTCAGGCTATAGCATATACATTTGCGTCTTCTGAAGAGACAGTAGGATGGAAAAATATATTCACTGTGTTACTTGGACAGGCTTCCGAAAATACGGTATTGTTTAGCTTTGTTGGATTTATGTATTCGGCAATAGTGATCAGTATGATCCTGTCTATGTTTCCTTCTGAGAACATAAAGAAGGGAAATCCTGATACTATTATTATAGGAGCGGGAGATGTTGTCAGCCACAGGTTGCTGCCTGCTTATATAAGACGCGAAATATCACTTCCGGAAAACAGACGCGGAAAGGTAACTATATATGATATTGAAGAAGCCGGCAGTATAGAAAGTATATTGAGCAGTGAAGATATAAAAGATCTTGACAAAATAGCAGATAAAGTACATGCGAAAAGAGAATGGGAACATATTAAAAAACTGAAAATAGAATCGGTATTTACGCTTATTGAAAAGAAGAGGCTGGGGGATGATCGTGTGGCATGGATATGCACCCCTTCAGATACCCATTGGTATTATCTGGAAGCCTTACAAAGCAAGGCGGATTTTATCGCAGTTGAAAAACCGCTTACATCAAAGGAAAGTGATATAGCGCGTTATAAGGATTTTACTCAGAGTTCGAAACGTGATAGTACTTTCTTCTTGAGTTATTATCTTTTGGATAAAGCATTACCGCTGACATTTATTGCCAGACCACGGGATCTGTACTTAAAGTATTTACAGGGATATCAGTATACCAAATCGGGTGGTGGAGATAAATTACCAAAGATGAGATCTGATGAGATGATCAAGATCTTTCATCAAAAGAGCATCCGCAGTATAGCAAGTGGGATCAAATCTTTTGAAATGAGTATACTTGAGGGCGATGATAGCAGAAAACTTCCGGAAGGCGGGCAATTGATCGAGACTTTTGTACATAATTGCATCATCGCATCGTTGTTCGTTGATATGCCGAACGAATGGGAAGATGTTCGCTTTATGTCTAAGGAAAACAGTAAAATTGAAATGCAGGCCAAGGGAGTAAATAATTGTGATATAAAGCTGATAATGGAAAAACAGGCAAAGAATAATGGAAATGAGCAACAGTTCTCTAGGATTGTTTTTTGTGATGGTGCGGAGATAAATGCGGATTTTAAGTTGAAAACTGCGATTTATAAAAAGGGCAAGGAATCGATAAAGGTTGGCGTTTCATCAGCATATTCAGGAAAATATGATGTGCAGTGTGGTATGGTTTATGAATGCTATGCAAACGGATTATCGACATCCGATGTTGATGGTCTGTATAATCAGATAGAGATACTAGAATGGTTGTTTGAAATAAAGAAAAAGAATCGGGATGAAAGACATGAGCAAAATGTAGGAAAACGTAAAAAATAAAATTTGGAAAAGCTTGATTGAGGTATTAAAAGATATCCGTGAAGCTCCGGGGAAAATATATGTTAAACAGGTGGTTGAAAGGATTAAGATGATCGGAAAGCCTGTTTCCGTTGATTCCGGTCCTGATAAAGTTGTTTTTTGCCCCCCTTTCGTTAAAAGGGGGGTGCAAAAAACACGCTGTCTCAAATTGGCAGAAAAAATGAATTACAGGTATAACATAGACTTTTTGAAACGATTTATACAAAAGCAGGATCTGTATTTACAGTTATTTTTCTTATGATTTGTGAGGTATGAAATGGGAACGATAATAGCTATTAAAGAAAAAGAAATTGAAAACATTTTGAAAAGAGTATCCCGGCAGTATCTGGCGGGAAATTTAAAAAAGCCTCAGGATTTACCGTTCGTTCGGGATGAGAATCTGGAAATAGGGATTACGGATTATAGTGAGTATATGACAGAACCAGTACATTATCATACGGAGGCAACAGAGTATCAGTATATGATGTCCGGCTGGACACAGTATATGGATGTTGATACAGGTGAAGTATATGAGTTCAAAAAAGGCGACTTTTACTGCATAAAGAAAAACACGGTATATGCACAGAAGTCTAAACGCGGAACACGTATTCTGTTTATTAAGGTTCCTTCAATAAATGACAAAAATATTGTCGAAACACCAGAGAAGGTAAGCGCATGGTATGAGGAAGGTTTAAAAACTATTCGTAAGGATTATTCTCATGAAAAGGATATGCCGGAGGCTAACTCGATGAGACCGGCAGCAACAGTGGCTATAATAAATGATAACAGAATACTTATGTTAAAACGTATGGATAATGGGAAGTGGACTCTCCCCGGAGGCACCATGGAACTTAATGAAAGCCTAGTTGATTGTGCTATAAGAGAAGTGAAGGAGGAAACAGGATTAAGTATTTCTGTCACGGATGTTATAGGTACATATACAGATCCGGAGATACGTATTGAGTATTCGGATGGAGAAGTGCGAAGAGAATTTACGGTTGTATATTATGGAAATGCAGAAGGTGATAATGTAAAGCTGGATAACGAATCAAGCGCATACGAATGGATATCCCTGGATGATATCCGCGAGTATCCTATGGCCGAATCACAACGCAGAAGAATAGAAGATGTGCTGGTGTTTTGTAAGACCGGACAGAAAAGGATGGGCTAAATATGGAAATAACGATTGACAGATTGAAACACAGTCTTTCTGTAGCCAGAAAAATGAGGGCATTAGCAATAGAAGATCCTCAGAAATATCCTGTAGATCCGAATGAAGCTTATGTTCTTGGGCTGGTACACGATATAGGATACGATTTTTCTGATGAACAAAAGGAACATGCGCATAAGGGTGGGGAGCTTTTGGAAGCACAGGGATATAAGTATTGGAAAGAAGTTTATTATCATGGTGTTTGTCAAACAGAATATGATTCTGTGATGTTGAGACTTCTAAATTATGTGGACATGATTACAGGACCTACTGGTGAATATGTAACGATCCGGGAGAGGATAGAGGATATAGCCCAGAGATATGGAAAGGGATCGTGGCAGGAAGAAGAAGCTATTAAATTGACTAATAGATTAGGTTATAAAGTATAGAGTAATATATTCTATGAATAATTTAATTATGGAGGATTTCAAATGGAATACCTAATTGATGAAGAAAGAAAGCTATTACCTGCTAATATATATAAAACATATAAGGAGTATATGGGGGAATCCGCATATGTTCGTAAACTGGGACTTTTGCTGGATACGTTTAAACAGACAGTACATTTCTTTGGATGTGTGTTTTTAAGTGAATACCTGTATGAGGAAAATGTATCGGAGAAGGTTAAAAGTAAAACTAATAAAATGATCCCCTCTTTAGCGCGTCCGTCGTTAGGTGCATGGTATGGATTTGTAAGGGACTTCTATAAGGGCCGTAATGACGATGAGGTATTCGTTAAAGGATTTAATGGGTGTATGAAGGAAATAATGTCTCATAAGGGGCTGGATATATATAAGGGAAGATTCCGTAAAGATACAGCTTTTATGAATGTTTTTGACGAGCTTATCGCGATTCGAAACAGTATTGCGCATGGAGCTGTTAGTCCGGATGAGGGGGAAGCAAAAGAAATATTAGAGATATATTCTATATATTTGGATATCATATTGCGTGGATATATTCCCATTTTCAAAGAATATGCTGTTGTTAAATTGATAGAGCTGGAAGATGATTACGATTCATTTACAGTTTATTTTGACATAATTAACTATGATGAGAAATATGATGATCGTTATACAGTAAAATATGATTATGAAGAACAGGAGATGTATTTAGGAAACGGGGATGAAGCAGTTGGTAAGATGTTTATACTATGTAAAGACAGAAGATTGTTAAGATTGGCTGAATACCTGCTTGATATACCTGACGATCATGAGCATGAGGATTATTATCTGTTTGATGGGTTGGGAAATAAGGATGTTGTATATCTCGGAATGAAATACAGAAAGTTTATGACGAAATATCTCGAGGATGTACAACGAAGGTTCAGGGAAAAAGGCGCCAGCACAAAGTGGACCAGAGATTCATTTGATATGGAATCTTTTAAGAATACAATGGATAGTCTGGTAAATAGCGTTGTTGGTATTCATATAGATTCCAAGAAGTATATTCCCGATGTTTACGTTGAAAGAGAATGTGATTATGCTTTTTTT
>CACZSE010000247.1 GCA_902783735.1 uncultured Lachnospiraceae bacterium | reverse complement strand
GGGGCCAGTCAAGGTCTCGACGGGGTTTTTGAAGCCGGAGAAGCAAGCCGTTGCAACACGTTAATTGCAAACCTAAAATTAAACGCTAACGAAAATTTAGCTTACGCTGCCTAGTTTGCAGCTGTCTTTACCGGTGCACTCACACATCGGATAAAGGCATCGACTATGTGAGAAACGACATATACAAAGCTTTGAGTATGTGGGCGTATCATGAAGCTACCAAAGTACGGAGGCTGTTAGTCGCCGCCGCATAGAGGGAATGTCAAATGACTGACTAAGCTTGTAGAAGTACGGGGGATGGGGCTTCGGACACGGGTTCGACTCCCGTCTGGTCCATAACAAAAAGACAGCGATTGCTGTCTTTTTTTGTATGTTTAAAAGCTGATCTTAGGCATAAAAAGGCGGGTGCGATAACACCCGCCGATAATGTTTATTATTCTTTTACACCACCGATCGTAAGACCTGTTACGAAATATCTCTGTAAGAAAGGATACAGACATACGATAGGAACAATAGTGATGATCGTAGCTGCGCTTCGTACTGACTGAGGCGATACTGCCTGTCCCTGAGTGGCAGCTGCATCCGCTGCAGATCCGCTCTGCTGCATAACTGAGTTAAGCAGTTTCATCAACTCGTACTGAAGTGTTGTATACTTATCATTCAGACGGTTGTAGATCATTGCATCGAACCATGCGTTCCACTGATAAACCGCTACGAAAAGAGCTACTGTAGCATACACAGGCTTACACAGAGGAGATATGATCTTAATGAATACTGTCATATATCCTGCTCCGTCAAGCTGTGCACTCTCTTCAAGTGAATCCGGGATACCCTGCATGTATGTACGCATAACCAGCACGTTAAATGCCGATACCATACCGGGGATAACATATACCCAGAATGAACCTGTCAGGTGCAGATACTTGAACAGTATGAATGTCGGGATAAGACCGCCGTTAACATACATAGTGATTACCCAGAAAGCAGATAACTGTGATTTGAACAGGAATCTCTTACGGCTTACTATGAATGCAAGCAGTGCATTGGCTACAAGGGATGTAAGTGTACCTATAACTGTTCTTAATACAGTGATTATGGCACCTGTTCTGAATCCCTGAATACCAAGAACTGTCTGGTAGTTCTTTATTGAGAATACTCTGGGCCAAAGATGGATACCGCCTCTTACGGCATCGATACCGTCATTGAACGAAATAGCCAGAGTGTTCAATATAGGATAAAGCGTTATAACTACGAAAGCCAGCATGAATATAAAGTTGCCGGTATAGAAGGCTTTATCCCACCCAGAAAGATGTTTCTTTTTGGGTCTGTAATACTCTTCCTCTTTTTTCTTCTTACTCATTATAACCTCTCTCCTAGAATAATCTTTCTTCACCAAATGCCTTGGCCAGCGAGTTACCTGTAAATATCAGAACAATTGATATCAGGCTCTTGAATATACCGGCCGCCGTACCAAGTGAGTAGTCCATCTGACTGATACCCCATCGCAAAACGTAGATATCGATTGTCTCTGAAACTTCAACGATCAATGAGTTACCTAACAGATACTGAATTTCAAATCCGGCATTGATAACATTACCGATATTGATAAGGAGCAGTATCATTATCGTAGGTCTGATACTCGGAAGGGTTATATATTTGATCTTCGCCCATCTTCCGCCACCGTCGATGGAAGCAGCTTCATAGAGTGAAGGATCAATCGAAGTTATAGCTGCGAGATATACAATCGCATTCCAACCTGTCTCCTTCCAGCAGTTAGCAAATGCAACTATAGGCCAGAAGTATTTCTCGATTGAGAAGAACGGAATGTATGTATCTATAAAGCCCAGACTGATCAGCAATTCATTAACACTACCTGATGATGACAGAGCATCGTGCAAAATACCGGTAACGATGATCCATGACAGGAAGTGCGGCAGATATGAGATCGTCTGCACGGTTTTTTTCATTAGATTTCCACGGATTTCATTTAACAGTATGGCAAAAAGGATCGCCATGATAAATGTTGTAATAAGATTGAGTGTTCCCATCGCCAAAGTATTTCTGAATACTCTGAAGAACTGAGGATCCGAGAACAGTGTCCTGAACTTGTCAAGACCTACAAATTTACTGTGAAGTATACCTGTTTTGGGTTTATACTTCTGGAATGCCATTAACCATCCACCAAGAGGTAAATAGCAGAAAACTACACCGTATACAAAAAATACGGCTGACCAGATCAGCAGCGTCTTCTGACGCTTGATCTCTTTCATAGTGATCTTTGGAGTGATCGAAGCTTCTTTTTCCCTCTTTTTCTTCTTCTTTTCGTCAGCCATTTCATCCTCCACGCGCATAACGATTTTAATATAGATTCTTTTCAGTAATACAGCCGTGGTTGCAATACGGCAACCACGGCCGGCTACTTATAAATTCATATTATACAACTGTTATCCCAAAGGATTACTTAGCTGTAGCTGCTCTTCTCTCGAGCTCTTCCTGCATCTCTGCAAGGAAGTCTTCAGGCTTACATGCATTGTAAGCATCCATGTAGCTGTTCCACTCTGATTCGAAGTTAGAAGACATAACTACCTTAGGAAGCCATTTATGCTTTGTCTCGCCCATCTTTGTCCAAGCTACACCACCAGGTGTGTCTGTTGTCATAGCATTTGAGTAAGAGTACATAGGATACCAGATACCAAGTTCGCAAACCTTAGAACCGATCATATCCGGATAGTTCTCTG
>CACZSE010000246.1 GCA_902783735.1 uncultured Lachnospiraceae bacterium | reverse complement strand
GATCAGGTTCTTGACATCCTGGAAAGATATGGCGTTAAGGCTACATTTTTCCTTATCGGACAGCAGGTAAATTCCGATACCATGGCAACCATGCAAAGACAGGTTAATATGGGATGTGAACTTGCCAGCCATTCATACACACATGAAGATATGTCAAGAATGAATGCTTCACAGATAAGAAATCAGATGGAGTGGACATCATCGGCTATCAAAAATACGGTAGGATATGATGTTAAGTTCTTCAGACCTCCGTATCTTGCGACCAGCAACGGCATGTATGAAAATATCGATCTTCCTTTCATACAGGGTGTAGGATGCAACGATTATGAGTCAGGTACATCAACATATCAGAGGATAAACTCTGTTTTAAGTAATGCTCAGGATGGACAGATAGTACTTCTCCATGATTTCCAGGGTAATTCTCAGACTGTAGATGCGCTTCCTCAGATCATTGAAGGATTAAGAGATCAGGGATATTCATTCGTTACAGTAAGTCAGTTGTTTGAGATGAAGGGTAAGAATCCAAACGTCGAATATAAAATATGGTCAAATGTGAATGAGTAATTGATTTTCAGTTTTTATAACCACAAAGATAAAGCTTCCTGTACAGATCATGGTGATCTGTCGGGAAGCTTTTTTATTGTAAATAACTATTTTGTTCTTGTACCTTTTAAGATGGGACTGAGTGGTTTATAGATAAGCAGTGTTATTACGGAAACCATAGTGCCCTTAAGAATGTTAACGGGAGCCACGATAAGAATGATAAAGTCTGAAAGACTGTTAACATGGCTGTTGACTGCCGTTCCCATTGAGATTATCGCATCTACTTCCATACCAAACATCTTTGCGAATGTGGGGAGCAGATATGTGGCATTGAAGGTACTTCCTACTATAGTGATCACGATAGTACCTACAATACACGAGATGATCGCGCTGATCTTATTCTTTTTGATCCTGTAAATTATCGTAGCGGGAAGTACAAAGCTGCATCCTACAAAGAAGTTTGCAAGTTCACCTACAAATGCTGTTGAAGTCCCCTTGATCACGGTTTTAAGAAGGATCTTGATAAATTCGATCATAATGCCTGCCACGGGACCGAAAGCGAAGCCGCCTATAAGTGCGGGGAGCTCTGAAAAGTCGAGCTTATATATTCCGGGTGGTGCAAACGGAACGGGAAATTCAAAAAGCATGAGTACCGTTGAAAGAGCGGAAAACATACCGATTATAACGATCTTTCTTGTGGAAAGAATACGCTCGGTGTCGCCGTTTTTCTTTTTGACCAGCTTTTCGACAACATATGCAATTAGGAACATTAGGATGATTACGCCGGCGAATACCAGCACGAAGACAGCATTTTCTGCTATCTGACTGAAGAGATTATTCATTTTGACTCCTTTCTCTCATCCGGACTATACCGTCGGTACCGGAATCTCACCGGTTCAGCCTTAGGGCTTGCGGACTATACCGCCGGTAGGGAATCGCACCCTGCCTTGAAAGTTTATTTACAACGATGTAATATTAACGCTGTAATAAACGAGTGTCAAGCAGATTCTGTTATATAATTTTCTGCAGAATATATCATTCAGGTCTTATCATCTTATAAGAAGTTTATGTGATATAATAAACTGATACAAACAAAACAGGATATCCCATGGAACGCAAAACGATGAAGGAAAGAAAACTTAATATTCAGATCATTGTCTATGCTCTTGTGCTTGCGGCTGCCGTCATATATATGCTCTTTAATACAGATATCTTAAAAAGAGAATATGACAAAGAGGTTATCCGGCTTTCCGGGGAATGGAATATGGTCGATGAAAAAACCTCGGCGCATGTTGATATCGATGAACTTGATGCATCCGAATATAACGGAGAAGCTTTGCTGACTTCACTGATCCCGGATGATCCTGATGCGGTAGCTGATAAAGATCTTTGTTTTTGGAGCGACAATGCAAGATTCAGTGTAAGTATAGATAAAAAAGAAGTATACAGCTTTGATCGGGAAGAAAACCTGACCGGTCACGGATATGGAAGAACCTACCATGTAGTAAAACTGACACGGGATGATGCGGGTAAAAGCATTAATATCAGACTCAACACTGTCTTTGACGACAGATCCGGCGGACGTATCGGGGGATTTTGTCTGGCAAATGGTATGAACTATGTAAGGAGTGTTTCTTCGAGACTGTTTCCGGCATATGTCCTGTCGGTCATCATATTGTTCTTTGGACTTCTCATGGTGGCAACATATATCTGGATACCTGACAAAACAGCATTACCCTACGATATAGCGATGCTTGGGATAAGCACACTCCTCGGGGGATTGTGGTGCTTAAGCCAGTCGGGTATGATGCAGCTTCTGACCGGAAGGACCGTTGGATACAGGCTGATAGAATACTTTGCCATGGTGCTGGTTGAATATCCGTTAACGTGTTTTGTCAATTCTTTTACGGTCCTGAAGAGAAAAATATATCCCCAAATAGCAATGGTTATAATGATATCTATCATATCATTCCAGATGATCATGAGGTTTGTGTTTGGAAGGGATATGCATGGACTGTTGATATTTACTTATATTTCAT
>CACZSE010000245.1 GCA_902783735.1 uncultured Lachnospiraceae bacterium | reverse complement strand
GCAGAGAATTTGACGGATCCATGATCGACGGAAGTGCAGATATCGACAGACTGGAAAATGTGAGGATCCCTCATACCGTAAAAGAAACGCCGCTTCACTACTTTGATGAAAAGTCATATCAGCTGATAAGCGGATATGTACGCAAACTCGATATTAAAAAGGAATGGAATGGAAAGATCCTTTTACTTACTTTTGAAGGAGTGGCACACAGCTGTGAAGTGTATATCAACGGTAAAAAGGCGGCTTCTCACAAGTGTGGATATACTGCATTTACGACAGATATCAGTGAGTACGTATCATACGGAGGAGAAAACATCCTTACGGTAAAAGTAAACAGCAGAGAGGATCAGAACATACCGCCCTTCGGATTTGTTATCGATTACATGACTTACGGCGGAATATACAGGGATGTTTACCTTGATATAAAGGAGACTGCATATTTAAAGGATATATTTGTATTCACAAAGCAGGCAGAGAGATATGCCGATGAAAACGGATTTTTGCATTGTAAAAGATCCGAACTTGATTCGGTGATAGAGGTCGTGGGAGCAAAACCCGGAATGATCATCAGACAGTCTTTAACGGACAGGGAAGAAAAACATGTCCTTGGTGAGTATGAATTCGATCCGGTGGAAGAGAATGCGGAAGCTTATAAGGTTGAACTTCGCCATAGAACGGGCGATGTACGACTGTGGGATACAGATGCGCCGAAACTGTATTGTGTCAAAACCGAATTGATAGAAAACGGAGTCGTTTTAGATGAACGTACCGACAGATACGGCTACAGAAAAGCAGTATTCAGAAAGGACGGATTCTATCTTAACGGAAAGAAATTAAAGATAAGAGGTTTAAACAGGCATCAGAGCTTTCCTTATGTCGGATATGCCATGCCCGAATCCGTACAGAAAAATGATGCCGATATCCTGAAATACGAACTGGGTCTTAACGCTGTAAGAACTTCACACTATCCTCAGTCCGGATACTTTCTGGACAGATGCGATGAAGTGGGACTGCTGGTATTTACAGAGCTTCCGGGATGGCAGCACATAGGTGATGATGACTGGAAAAAACAGGCGGTTATAAATGTAAAGGACATGATCCTTCAAAACAGAAACCATGCTTCCATAATCTTATGGGGAGTAAGGATAAATGAGTCGGTTGATGACGATGATTTCTATAAGAATACAAATGCAATGGCTCATAAGCTCGATCCTACGAGACCCACGGGCGGTGTACGCTGTTATAAAAAGAGTAATCTTTTAGAGGATGTTTATACATACAATGATTTTGTTCATTCCGGAAATAACAGGGGATGTGATAAAAAATCTTCGGTCACATCGGACAATGAAAAGCCATATCTTGTCAGCGAATACATGGGGCATATGTATCCGACAAAGGCTTTTGACTGTGAAGAACACAGGGTAGAACATGCGATACGCCATGCAAAGGTTTTGAATGATATAAATTCTCAAAATGATATTGCGGGAAGCTTTGGCTGGTGCATGGCCGATTACAACACGCACAAGGATTTCGGAAGCGGAGACAGGATATGTTACCACGGTGTAATGGATATGTTCAGAAATCCAAAGCTTGCCGCTGCGGTATATGCCTGTCAGCAGGATGATATACCGGTTCTGGAGGTAAGTTCATCCATGGATATAGGTGAACATCCGGGAGGAAATCTCAACGAGACATACATCTTCACCAATGCGGACAGCGTAAGGATGTACAAGGATGATAAACTCCTTAAGGAGTACACACACAGAGACTCTGAATTTACTCATTTAAAAAATGCACCGATCATGGTGGATGATTATATAGGAGACAGACTTAAGGAATCCGAGAACATGTCGGATGCTCAGGCAAAGGATGTTAAAGCGATCTTAAATGAGGTCGCAAGAGTCGGTTTGTACAGAATGTCCAAAGCAAGCTATGCAAAGGCGGCAAAACTCATGTTTAAGTATCACATGACCATGGATGATGCCGTACAGCTGTACAACAAATACATAGGAAACTGGGGCGGAAAGTCTACTCAATACCGTTTTGATGCCGTAAGAAACGGAATTGTGGTAAAAAGCGTTACAAGATCACCCATGAGTGAGGTCAGGTTGAGAGTCACAGCCGATCATACCGCGTTAACCGAAAAAAACACATATGATGTTGCCTGCATAAGAATAGAAGCGGTAGATGAAAACGGAAACAGGCTGCCCTATTACAACGATCCGGTCATTCTTGATGCAAAGGGTTACGTGGAACTCATAGGACCGAATGTCATATCACTTTCGGGCGGCGCAGGCGGAACATATGTGAGAACAAAGGAGAGAAAAGGTAAAGGAAAACTCACGGTCAAAACTCCTGACGGGGTTACACAGGAGATAGAGTTTACGGTTAAATAGACTTTTACATGAGAGAGGTATTCTATGAAACTATCGGGTAAGGAAAAAGTCTCCTATGGATTGGGAGCGGTCGGAAAAGACATGGTCTACATGCTTTCGGCCAGTTACATTTTATATTACTATCAGGACATTTTAGGCGTAAGCGCCATAGCGATGGGTATCATCCTTATGGCCGCAAGGGTCTTTGATGCATTTAATGATCCCATCATGGGTATCATAGTTGCAAAGACCAAGACAAAATGGGGTAAGTTCAGACCCTGGCTCTTTATCGGAACGGTTTTGAATGCGGTCATTCTGTATATCATGTTTGCCGCGCCCCCCGCACTTGACGGTAAGGGCCTTGTAGCATATGCGGCAGTTATCTATATTCTTTGGGGTGTGACATATACCATGATGGATATCCCCTTCTGGTCAATGATACCGGCATTCACCGACAGCGGAAAAGAAAGAGAGAATCTTTCGACACTCGCCAGAAGCTGTGCCGGTGTGGGTTCCGCGATAGTGACCATCATAACCGTGAAATGTGTCGAACTTTTGGGTGGTTCAAATGAGAGAGCCGGTTTCAAATATTTTGCCCTTATCATAGCCATACTGTTCATTGTGTTTGAAATTATAGCCTGTGTGGTCATAAAAGAAAAATCCACTGTTGATGTCGAATCACCCTCTGTGGGTGACATGTTCAGGAGCCTGATACAAAACGATCAGGCTATGACGATAGTTATAGCAATAGTTTTGATAAATGCATCACTGTACATCACGTCCAACCTTTTGATCTACTTCTTTAAGTATGATATCGGCGGAGCAAAATGGACTGACGACTACACTCTGTTCAATACATTCGGAGGCGGAATGCAGATACTGTCAATGATGCTGTTCTTTCCGTTATTCAGAAAGTTTATGTCGGCCATACATGTATTCTATGCAAGCTTTATCATGGCAGTTGCAGGATATTTGCTGCTTCTTGTGCAGATGATCATCGGAGTAAAGAGTGTATACCTGTATTTCATACCGGCGTTCTTTGTATTTATGGCCTTTGGTATGCTTACGGTTCTCACAACCGTATTTTTGGCAAATACGGTAGATTACGGTGAATGGAAGAATAACAGAAGAGATGAGTCGGTCATATTTTCCATGCAGACCTTTGTTGTAAAGCTTGCCAGCGGTGTCTCTGCGTTTATTGCATCACTGTGTCTTCAGGTCTTCAATATCAGTGAAAACACCGATGCGGCAGATGCGGTGGCCGGAGCATCTTCGGTCATGGGTCTTCGCATGACAATGACCATACTTCCGATCATTGGATTACTCATAGCGATATTTATATTTGCAAAGAAATATATTCTGACGGATAAGAAACTCGAAGAGATCTCTAAAGAACTTAAAAGCAGACAGTGATCAGTAAAAGGGGTATACATGATAACGGTAAAAGACGGATATTTTGTTTTAAATACATTAAATACCACATATGCATTTGCGGTGATGGAGACCGGTCAGCTTGAGCATTTATATTACGGGAGCAGGATAAAGACAGGTGAGGATCTTTCGGGACTTGCGGCTTTAAGGGAACAGTGGGCATATGCTCCGGGCAATACGGTTGTGTATGACAATGATCATAAACAGTTTTCGCTTGAGAATATTTGTCTTGAGATGTCTTCATACGGAAGAGGTGACATAAGGGAGCCGTTTATAGAAGTGATCCATGAGGATGGCAGCCGTTCGAGTGATTTTTCTTATAAGGGTTATAAGACGGTCAAAGGGAAGGAAGAACTGAAGACACTGGCATGTTCCTATGGTGATGAGTCGCAGGCCGAGGAACTTATCATAGAACTTGCAGACAGTCAGTATCCTGTTGAGCTGACACTGATCTATACGGTCTTTGAACAATGTGACGTCATCACAAGAAGTGCCGTAGTAAAAAATACCGGTTCTTCTGAGATAACCATAGAACGCATCATGAGCACACAGCTTGATCTTCATGACTGTGATTACAGACTGTCAACCTTTGACGGAGCATGGACAAGAGAGATGCATAAGACTGACAGAGACTTGACCTGTGGGAAATATGTCGGATCTTCCATGACGGGAACAAGCTCAAACCGGATCAATCCCCTCATGCTTTTGGCAAAAAAGTCAACCGATGAAAGAAAGGGCAGCTGTTATGGATTTAATCTGATCTACAGCGGAAATCACTATGAAGCGGTCGAAGTGACGTCCTTTAGTAAGACAAGGGTGGTGACCGGTATACAGCCTGAAGGCTTTTCATATGTTCTGGATCCCGGACAGGAGCTTGAGGCGCCCGAAGCGGTCATGACATATTCAAAAGAAGGTTATAACGGCCTGAGTCGGAACATGCATGCATTTGTAAGAGAGCACATTGTAAGAGGAGAGTGGAAGAACAGGATCAGACCTGTACTCTTAAACAGCTGGGAAGCGTCATACTTTGACATAAACGAAGCAAAGCTCTTAAGACTGGCAAAAGCTGCGGCAAAAGCGGGCATCGAACTCTTTGTCATGGATGACGGATGGTTCGGAAAAAGAGATAACGATAAAAGCTCTCTCGGAGACTGGACTCCGAACCCGGCAAAGCTTCCAAACGGTGTTAAGGGACTGTGTGAAAAGATAAATGCCCTGGGTCTTGAGTTCGGCATATGGGTTGAGCCTGAGATGGTAAATGTGGACAGCGATCTTTACAGGAAGCATCCCGACTGGTGCCTGGATATACCGGACAAGGCACATTCCGAAGGAAGAGACCAAAGAGTTTTGGATCTTTGCAGAGAAGATGTACAAGACTACATCATAGATGCTATGGGTGATGTATTCGGTTCGGCAAATATCGCATATGTAAAATGGGACATGAACAGGATCATTACAGACTACTACTCAAGGTCCTTAACTTCGAAGCATCAGGGAGAAGTGGCACACAGATACGTCATAGGATTATACAGGATCTTAAGAACCCTGACCGAGAAGTTTCCTCATATACTTTTTGAGGGATGCGCGTCGGGAGGAAACAGATTTGACCTGGGAGCCTTGTGTTATTTTCCGCAGATATGGGGCAGCGACAACACCGATGCCATTTCGCGTATCGAGATACAGCAGGGCTACAGCTACGGGTATCCGCCGGAGACTGTGGGAGCGCATGTATCGGCATGTCCGAATCATCAGACCTTAAGAGAGACTCCGCTTGAGACAAGATTTGCCGTTGCGGCATTTGGAAGTCTGGGTTATGAGTGTAACCTCTGCGACATGAAAAAGGAAGAGCTTGAACAGATCGAAGCTCAGATAGAACTCTATAAGAGCGTAAGGGAATTTACACAGTTCGGATCATTTTACAGAGGCAGATATTTTGATGGCAGCAGAGTATGTGAATGGACTGTTGTATCACCGGATAAAAAACGAGCCATGGGTCTGATAGCCCAAAAACTTGTCATGTCAAACATGCCGTATGAATATTACATGGCGCAGGGACTTGATCCCGATATGATATACCATTTTGGGAACAGATTCATGAAGCATAACATCAAGCAGTTCGGAGATCTTGTAAACACGGTCTCTCCGGTTCATATCAGACAGGATTCCGTTTTACACAATATGATCGCTAAGGTCATAAAGATGGACGGAGAGGTGGAGGACTTCACTGTTTACGGTGATGTTCTAATGGAGGCGGGAGTGAAGCTTAAACCTGCATTTGCGGGGACGGGCTATGACGAAAGGGTGCGTTTCTTCCCGGACTTTGCCGCTAGACTGTACTTCATGGAAGAGACGGACTGAAAACACTGCATAACAGATCATTTGCACTTACGAGCTCAGACTTTTATAAATTCTGTCTTGTACTTGCAGGGGATTTGTGCTACACTCCTAGTTGTCCGAAGCGGATCGGACATGACAACACAGCAGGGGAGCTGACGGCAGTCGGCTGAGAGGAGGCTCAGAGCCTCGACCCGTAACCTGATTTGGATAATGCCAACGTAGGGATATAGAACAAGTTATCATTGGACGTACCCTCGTGGTACGTCCATTTTGATGTGAAGTCCTGCGGCACACCGGGGGCACCACCTTGTGTCGCATAACAAAATTAGTGAGGTATAAGACGATGTATACAGCATTAACGATCGCCGGCAGTGATTCCGGCGGAGGCGCCGGTATCCAGGCAGATATCAAGACCATGACCATGCACGGAGTATTTGCGACGAGCGTGATCACGGCTTTGACTGCACAAAACACAACCGGCGTAAAAAGTATAAGGGAGGTAGATGAGGAGTTCTTAAAGGATCAGCTGGATTGTGTATTTACAGATATCCGGCCGGATGCAGTAAAGACAGGCATGATACCGAATTCTATGCTCATAAGAACAGCAGCACAGAGACTGAAGTTTTATGAAGCAAAGAATGTTGTTGTCGATCCTGTCATGGTAGCAACAAGCGGAGCATCTCTCATGCAGAGCAATGCGCTTGATGCTATGAAGGAACAATTATTACCTCTTGCGACAGTGATAACACCGAATATTCCGGAAGCAGAGGCTCTGACGGGAAAAGAGATAAAAGGCGAGGCATCAGTTGAAGAAGCGGCACGCTTTTTGTATGAGACCTTCGGCTGCGCTGTGCTTATAAAGGGAGGTCACGGCATAAT
>CACZSE010000244.1 GCA_902783735.1 uncultured Lachnospiraceae bacterium | reverse complement strand
CCGCCTGCCTCGTGAAGAGCTTCGAAGATAGTTACGTCATAACCGAGTCTTGCAAGATCACCTGCACATGTAAGACCTGCAGGACCCGATCCGATGACGGCGATCTTATGACCGTTGGGGGCACAATCCGTATGAGGCTTGATACCTTCTTCTCTTGCACGGTCAGCGGTATATCTCTCGAGCTTACCGATCGATACCGCATCACCCTTAACTCCTCTTATGCAGAGAGCCTCACACTGAGTCTCCTGAGGACATACACGTCCGCATACAGCGGGAAGCGCACTGGACTGAGATATGATCTCGTAAGCCTTTTCTTCGTTTCCGTTCTTTACCTGCTCGATAAATGCAGGAATGTTGATGGAAACCGGGCAGCCTTTTACACACTGTGCATTCTTACAGTTGATACAACGGCTTGCTTCCTCCATCGCTTCTTCTTTATTATATCCGAGGCAAACTTCATTAAAGTTTGTTGCCCTTACTTTAGCATCCTGTTCACGAACCGGAACTTTCTTTAAAACGTCCATAATATCCTCCAGAAATCTTAATTGCAATTACCACAACCGCCGTGGTGAGTATCACCCTCGGTCAACATCAGCATCTTACGACCTTCTTCGGTCTTATAAAGCTGCTGACGCTTCATTGCTTCATCAAAGTTTATAAGATGACCGTCAAATTCGGGACCGTCAACACATGCAAATTTAATCTCATCTCCAACCGTCACACGACATGCACCGCACATGCCTGTACCGTCTACCATAATGGGATTCATGGAAACAATGGTCGGTATATTGAGTTCTTTTGTAAGCTTGGCCACGAACTTCATCATGATCATGGGACCGATAGCCACACAAAGATCGTATTTGTTACCTTCGGCTACAAGGTCTTCTATAACCTTTGTTACCATGCCGCTTCTGCCATATGAACCGTCATCGGTAGTAACATAAAGATTTGAAACCTCTTTCATGAGATCTTCCATTATAAGAAGATCCTTAGTCTTTGAACCGACGATCGCATCGGCTTTTATGCCATGCTCACACAGCCATTTTACCTGAGGATATACGGGAGCCGTTCCCACGCCGCCTGCCACAAATAAAATATTCTTTTTCTTAAGATCATCTATTGATTCATATACAAGTTCACTTGCTTTTCCGAGAGGACCCACAACATCGTGGAAACTGTCTCCGGTCTTAAGTGAAGCCATAGCCTTAGTAGATGCTCCGACTGTCTGAAATACTATAGTAACGGTTCCTTTTTCACGATCATAGTCACATATCGTAAGAGGGATCCTTTCACTTTTTTCATCGGTCCTAACGATCAGAAACTGTCCCGGTAAGCATTTCTTTGCAACACGGGGAGCTTCTACGATCATCCAATAGATGTTGGGAACCATTTCCTTAGCTTCGATTATCTTATACATAAGTCCTCCAAATTAACAATTGAACTGATTTATTCATATCTTATAAAAACACAAACTATATCTTATTAAATCCCAAATAAAAAATCAAGAGAAAGTATAAATTTAGAAATCTCTTAGTGTATATGTATTGTTGCTGCCGGCTATGGCCTGATAGATGTGGCCGTCATAGACATCCACAGCAAATATGTTGCCGGTCGTCATTCTTATGGTACCCTCCTGATAATACTCACTTATAAAGAAGAGGGTCCTGTTCTGGATATAACGAAGTTCGCTGAATGAATACATATATTTACCTTCACTGCCGGGCACATCACCTTCGGGAGTAATGACTCTTCCGACTTCAAACTGTCTGTTTTTGACAATGTCGATAGCCTGTTCCTGCGAGATCCTGGTATCCACTTCAAGATCATATTTTCTTGTCACTTCTTCGCTTTCTATTCCCTTGCCGTTTATCGCAACAAATCTGAAAGTGGATTCACCCTGAGGTATTGCGACCGGATCGGTATAGATCGCGCTGGCATTTGTCGGAGCAGTTCCATCTGTAGTGTAGTATACATTGGATCCTTCAGGTACCGAAACGGTTATAAGCTGAGGTACATTATATGATCCGTCAAGCGGCATGACTATCGGATCGTCCGGCACATCGGAATTTATGATATATGTTCTTCCTACTATTTCCGAACATATTCCCATGCTGTTGACAAATACGGCGTTAACCTTGAACGTTCCGTTTTTTAATGTGATGGGCCCGGTATAAAGATTACAGTCGCTTCCGGGCTCCGAGCCGTCCAGGGTATAATATACAGT
>CACZSE010000243.1 GCA_902783735.1 uncultured Lachnospiraceae bacterium | reverse complement strand
GGCGGGGGTTGACATTGTCAGCCCAAAACGTCTATAATGTCAATAATTATATAGAAAAAAGCTATGACGAAGACAGTAGGCTGTATCGCAAAATCAGGAGCGAGCATACGACGGTGAGAGGTATGTGAAAGTAGCATATGGCTGAATATCACTTCCGAGCTGCAAGGCAGAAAGGTAATAACACCCAGTAAGCTGCGCCGTCATGCCGACGTTACCGGCACACGTATGAACCCGTTGGGGAGTACGATGCGATAAGGTGGTTAACAAGTAAGACAGTGGGGTCTTATCCTTATGCGGATAAGACCCTTTTTAGTTTTAAAGGAGGCTTCGTATGTACAAAAAGGTTGACACGAATCTGAACTTCGTGGACAGAGAAAAAGAAACACTTGCTTTCTGGCAGGAAAATGACATATTCCGAAAGAGTATGGAACAGAGAAAGGACGGGGAGGTATATACCTTCTATGACGGCCCTCCGACTGCAAACGGAAAGCCTCATATCGGCCATGTTCTTACCAGAGTCATAAAGGACATGATACCCAGATATCGTACCATGAAGGGCTACATGGTGCCCAGAAAAGCCGGTTGGGATACACACGGACTCCCGGTAGAGCTTGAAGTGGAAAAACTGCTCGGGCTCAACGGAAAGGAACAGATCGAAGAATACGGCATGGAACCGTTTATCGATAAATGTAAGGAGTCTGTATGGAAATACAAGGGCATGTGGGAAGATTTCTCCGGAACAGTAGGCTTCTGGGCAGATATGGACAACCCGTATGTAACTTATCATGATGACTATATCGAGTCAGAGTGGTGGGCTCTTAAAGAGATATGGAAGAAAGGCCTTCTTTACAAAGGCTTTAAGATCGTGCCTTACTGTCCTCGCTGCGGAACCCCTCTTTCAAGTGCAGAGGTCTCTCAGGGATACAAGACTCTTAAGGAAAGATCTGCCATTGTAAGGTTTAAGGTTGTAGGAGAAGATGCGTATTTCTTAGCATGGACGACAACGCCCTGGACACTGCCTTCAAACGTGGCACTTTGCGTAAACCCTTCCGATGATTACTGCAAGGTGAAAGCCGCAGACGGTTATACATATTATATGGCAAAGGCACTTCTTGATACGGTTCTTGCTCCGCTCAAGAAAGAAGATGAGCCTGCATACCGGATACTTGAAGAGTACAAAGGAAAGGACCTTGAATACAAGGAATACGAGCCTTTATATGAATGTGCAAAGAAGGTAGCCGACAAGCAGAACAAGAAGGGATTCTTTGTGACATGCGATGACTATGTAACCATGACAGACGGTACGGGTATAGTTCATATCGCTCCCGCATTCGGTGAAGATGATGCTAACGTAGGACGCAACTACGACCTTCCTTTTGTACAGATGGTCGATGACAAGGGTGTAATGTTAAACGAGACTCCTTTCGGCGGCATGAGATGCAAGCCTACAGAGTCCGAGATAAAGGCAGGCGCTATAAGTGCCGATCCCGAGGTAATAAAGGAACTTTCTTCAAGAAAGCTTCTTTATGATGCGCCTAAGTTTGAACATGAATATCCTCACTGCTGGAGATGTGACACCCCTCTTGTTTACTATGCGAGAGAGAGCTGGTACATAAAAGAGACAGCTGTAAGGGATGATCTTATAAGAAATAACAATACAGTTAACTGGATCCCCGAATCTATCGGTAAGGGACGTTTCGGCAACTGGCTTGAGAATATCCAGGACTGGGCGATATCACGTAACAGATACTGGGGAACACCTCTTAATATCTGGGAATGTGAATGCGGACACAGAGAGTGTGTGGGAAGCCGTGAAGAGCTTAAACAGCTTTCGGGAAACGATGCTGCACTTACTGTTGAACTGCACAGACCTTATATCGATGAGATAACCTGCAAATGTCCTGAGTGCGGTAAGGAAATGCACAGGGTACCCGAGGTTATAGACTGCTGGTTTGACTCAGGTGCCATGCCTTTCGCTCAGCATCATTATCCTTTTGAAAATAAGGACCTCTTTGAGCAGCAGTTCCCTGCGCAGTTCATATCGGAAGCCGTTGATCAGACAAGAGGATGGTTCCATTCACTCATGGCTGAATCAACATTATTGTTTAATAAGGCACCCTATGAAAATGTTATAGTTTTGGGACATGTTCAGGATAAAGACGGTCAGAAGATGAGTAAGAGCAAGGGTAATGCTGTAGATCCTTTTGATGCTCTTGAAAAGTACGGCGCAGATGCTATCAGATGGTATTTCTACATCAATTCCGCTCCATGGCTTCCTAACCGTTTCCACGGAGATGCGGTCGTTGAAGGCCAGAGAAAGTTCATGGGAACCCTTTGGAATACCTATGCTTTCTTCGTGCTCTATGCAAATATCGATAGTTTTGATGCGACAAAGTATTCACTGGACTATTCAAAACTCACAGTCATGGATAAGTGGCTCTTATCCAAGATGAATACTATGATAAATGCGGTAGACGATAATCTTGGCAATTACAGGATACCCGAAGCAGCCAGAGCCCTCCAGGAGTTTGTCGATGAGATGAGTAACTGGTATGTTCGCCGCGGACGTGAGAGATTCTGGGCAAAGGGCATGGAGCAGGATAAGATCAATGCTTATATGACTCTTTATACCGCTCTTGTAAATGTTGCTAAGGCAGCAGCACCCATGATACCTTTCATGGCTGATGAGATATATCGCAACCTTGTATGTTCGCTTGATGAAAAGGCACCCATGAGCGTTCACCTTTGCGATTTCCCTGTAGCGGACGAGAAGATGATAGACAAGGCGCTTGAGTCTGATATGGATGCGGCAATGGATATAGTTGTCAAAGGACGTGCCTGCAGAAATGCATCAAATATCAAGAATCGTCAGCCTATTGCAAACATGTTCGTGAAGACACAAAATGCTCTTTCCGAGTACTATGTAGAGATCATAGAGGATGAACTTAATGTTAAGAAGGTAACATTTACCGACGATGTAAGAGACTTTACTACTTATACATTTAAGCCTCAGCTTAAGACCGTAGGTCCCAAGTATGGAAAACACCTCGGTTTCATTCAGAAGACTTTGGCATCACTGGACGGTAATGCAGCTATGGATGAGCTTAAAACAAACGGAGCACTGGTGTTTGATGACGGAGAAGAGATAAGACTTGCGGAGGAAGATCTTCTCATAACCATGGTTCAGAAGGAAGGCTTTGTTACAGAGGCTGACAATAAGACCACGGTCGTAATGGATACAACACTTACCGATGAACTTATCGAAGAAGGTAATGCCAACGAGCTGATCTCAAAGATCCAGACAATGCGTAAGGATGCGGGATTTGAAGTTATGGACCATATCCTTGTAGCTGTTG
This sequence comes from uncultured Lachnospiraceae bacterium, assembly GCA_902783735.1. Lineage (GTDB taxonomy): Bacteria > Bacillota > Clostridia > Lachnospirales > Lachnospiraceae > Colinaster. The sequence goes on along the minus strand of CACZSE010000243.1, from coordinate 2,341 downwards.
TCGGAAATGATAAGCTTGCCGAGGTTGTGAAGAAGAACGAAAAGACTATCGGTGACAAAGTACTTGCCAACGGATTCTCATTTACCGATGAATATTCGGTTAAGAAAGAATGGAATGTAAACGGAGAAAGTGTTACCATTTCAATAGAGAAAGTTTAATAATCTAAGATATGTGTGATGCAGAAACATATATATACAGTTGACCCATGCCGTGATCCGGCATAACAAAGGTGGAAAGGAAGTAATATATGGCAAAGAAGGTTCAAGCAACACTGGATTTTGACAGAGAATTGTTTAAAAGGAGCGTTCTCTACAACGTTAAGACACTGTATCGTAAGAATATCGAGGAGGCCAGCGATCAGGAGATATTTCAGGCTGTAGGCTATGCTATCAAGGATGCCATAGTCGATCACTGGATGACGACTCAGAAGGAGTACGAGAAAAAAGATCCTAAGATCGTATACTACATGTCAATGGAATTTCTGATGGGACGTGCTCTGGGAAACAACCTTATAAACCTCCAGGCATATAAGGCAGTAAAAGAGTGCCTTGAAGAATTGGGTGTGGATATCAATGTAATAGAAGACCAGGAACCGGATGCAGCTTTGGGAAACGGTGGTCTTGGAAGACTGGCAGCTTGTTTCCTTGATTCTTTGGCAACACTCGGATACGGCGCTTACGGATGCGGTATCAGATATCGTTACGGCATGTTCAAGCAGAAGATTCAGGATGGCTTCCAGGTTGAAGTACCGGATAACTGGCTTGCCGTAAATAACCCGTTTGAGCTTCGCAGACCCGAGTACACAAAACAGGTTAAGTTCGGCGGATATGTAAGTGTATCTGTTGATGAAAACGGAAGAAACGTGTTCAGACAGGAAGGCTACCAGGTAGTTAATGCGGTCCCTTACGATCTTCCTATAGTAGGTTACGGAAACGGTATCGTAAATACACTCAGAATATGGGATGCGCAGCCGGTAGAATGCTTCCAGCTCGATTCATTTGATAAGGGTGAATATCAGAAGGCTGTAGAGCAGGAAAACCTTGCAAGAAATATTGTTGAAGTACTTTATCCCAATGATAACCACTGGGCCGGCAAGGAACTCAGACTTAAGCAGCAGTATTTCTTCATATCTGCATCTGTTCAGGAAGCGGTTGAGAAGTACATGCGTACACATGACGATGTAAGAAAGATGTACGAGAAGGTAACTTTCCAGCTTAACGATACACATCCTACGGTTGCTGTGGCAGAGCTTATGAGAATACTCATGGACGATCATTATCTTACATGGGACGAAGCATGGGATGTTACAACAAAGGTATGTGCTTATACAAACCATACTATCATGGCAGAAGCACTTGAAAAGTGGCCGATCGAGCTCTTCTCAAGATTACTTCCGAGAATCTACCAGATAGTTGAAGAGATAAACAGAAGATTCATTATTGAGATTGAAAAGAAATATCCATATGAGACCGGAATAACACAGGAAAAGATCAAGAAGATGGCGATCGTTTATGACGGACAGGTTAAGATGGCTCATTTGGCTATCGTGGCCGGATATTCGGTAAACGGTGTTGCCAGACTTCATACCGAGATACTCAAGAATCAGGAGCTTAAGGATTTCTACGAGATGTTCCCCGAGAAATTCAATAACAAGACCAACGGTATCACGCAGAGAAGATTTTTGCTGCATGCAAATCCGCTTCTTGCAGATTGGGTAACTGCTCATATCGGAGATGACTGGATCACAGATCTTTCAAAGATCAAAAAGCTTAAGGTATATGCAAATGATGAGCAGTGCCGTCAGGAATTCATGAACATCAAGTATCGCAATAAAGTGCGCCTTGCGGAATATATCATGGAACACAACGGTATAGAAGTAGATCCCAGATCTATCTTTGACGTACAGGTAAAGAGACTTCACGAATATAAGAGACAGCTTCTTAACATATTGCATGTGATGTATCTTTACAACCAGATAAAGGAACACCCGGATATGGATTTCTATCCGAGAACATTTATCTTCGGTGCAAAGGCAGCAGCAGGTTATAAGAATGCAAAGCTTACGATCAAGCTCATCAATTCGGTTGCCGATGTTATAAACAACGATGAGTCTATTGACGGCAAGATCAAGGTAGTATTCATCGAAAACTACAGAGTATCAAATGCCGAGCTGATCTTTGCTGCCAGCGATGTATCCGAACAGATATCTACAGCAAGTAAGGAAGCTTCGGGAACCGGTAACATGAAATTCATGTTAAACGGCGCTATAACACTCGGAACCATGGACGGAGCCAATGTTGAGATAGTTGAAGAAGTAGGAAAGGAAAATGCCGTGATCTTC
>CACZSE010000242.1 GCA_902783735.1 uncultured Lachnospiraceae bacterium | reverse complement strand
GCAGTCTATGCATCCAATGTGCAGCCGAATACTCCCGAAGCTGCGGATGCAGTGATCTGTGACAGCCCGGTACCCGGGATGGAACTCATTCTGAAAGAGATGTTCGGTGATGGCAATACGGAAAGCTTTATGGCAAATTACCTGACAGGAACCAGCAAGATTTTTATGGACATAGTATATAAAATCGATTATGATGATGCAGATACTATCAATATAGTGGCAAATGACAGAATTCCTACGCTGATCATCTGCTCCGATAAGGATCAGGTATGTCTGCCTGAACAGGTGGAAATGGTTTATGAGAATGTTGCCTGTGAAAAGAAAGCTATCGTTCATTTTGACAGTGCCCACATTGAAGGTGTGATCGATGATCCGGCAGGATATATGGACAGTGTGGAAGGATTTCTTCAGCCGTTGGGATTATAATTTTCAAAGAGACTATGAAACTGAATCTGTATGAAGACAAAACAACAAACGAACATGTAGACATCTACTACACCAATATGCGACCGGTCATCCGACAGCTGATCGATACGGTGAAGTCGGACCGGCCAAGCCTGAGCGGACGTCCGGCTGATGATGATCTGGATGATGGCGAAGAGGTGATCCTGGATCCTAAGGATATCGATTATCTGGATCATATTGAGCGTAAACTGTTTGCATATACAAAGGATGGCGTCTTCCGTATTATGGAAACGCTTTCCGCCTGCGAGGAGATCTTGTGGAATTACGGATTTGTCAGGGTATCTAAATCTAATCTTATAAATATATACAGGATCAAACGGCTGAAACCTGACGCAAATATGAAAGTATATGCATATTTTGAAAACGGGGAGAGGATATGCATTAACCGAAGTTATAAAAAGAGTTTTAACGAGTATCTTCAGAGAGTAAGGAGGACGGGAATATGAAAGAAAAACCGATGCAGTATCTGGTTGAACTCTGTTGCGTATATACACTGGTATCAGTGGTCGGCGCGATCGTGAATATCCTGGCCGGAACACAGACAAATAATACCAATGTCCTTGTAATGTTCGCAACCTGTGCGATCGGAACGTTTGTTCTTTACCTTTACAGGCTTTTTGACGGACTGAGTCCGCTTCTGATCATATTCCTCCAATATCTGATCTGTTGCGCACTTTTGGCGATCATGCTGATTTTGCTGAACACATTTGTGGAACCGATCTCTCCCGGAGGGTGGTATGAATATTATCGTTCGTTTACAATCCCCTATATCGTTCTTGCAGGTTTTTTCTATTACAGAGAATTCTCAGAGACTAAAAAGCAGGAGAAACTGCTTATGGAGATCCAGGAGAACGAAAAGGGCCGTAAATAGCAATATTTTTAGCAACCAAACAGTTTTGCTGCTTTTTCCATACGGCCGGTAATATCTACCTCAAAAGGACATCTGCTCTCGCAACTATGGCAGCTTAAGCATTCCGAAGCGTGATGCTCCAAATCCTTATAATGCTCTGTAACACTTTCGGGAACTTTAGGCTGTGCCGATGCCAGGTCATAAAATTTATTGATCATGGCAATATCGATACCTGCAGGGCACGGCTTGCAGTGTCCGCAATAGGTACATACTCCCTTATAGGAGTGAAGCGGAGCTTTTGCTATAACAGAGGCATAATCTTTGGCTTCGTCTGGTGCCGATTCGTATGAAACCGCTTCATCCACCTGATCTTTCGTGTCATATCCGCACAAAACGGATGCAACTCCGGGTCTGGTCAGGGCATAATGAATAAGCTGAACCGGTGTAAATGCCACCCCGAAGGGCGATCTTTCCGGGTCCAAAAGTGCTCCTCCGAAAAAGCCCTTCATAACGGTAAGTCCAACATTATTTTCCTCACACATGCGGTAAAACTCAGCACGATCCGGGTCGATCCCCGCATATTTTTCATCATATCCTTCCCACATGGTATTAAGATCCTCTGTAGCAGGTCTCATGTCAAAAGCAGGATTTATGCTGAATAAGATCATCTCGATAAAACCGGTCTTAACAGCCAGTTTACCGATCATCGGATTGTGTGTACTTAATCCGATATGACGTATAATGTTCTTCTTGCGAAGGTCATGAACATATTCGATAAAAGTTCCGTTCATCACATTATTCCAGTCTTCCAAAGAATCAATATAATGGATCATTCCCAGATCCACATAATCGGTTTTTAATCTTGTAAGAAGATCCTCAAAAGCAGGACGGACGTACTTCATATCTCTGGTTCTTACATACTGGCCGTTCTGATATGTGGATCCGATATGTCCCTGCACAAACCAGCTGTCCCGGCAGCCTTCCATCGCCTGTCCTATAATGTCCCTTGACTTAGGATCCGGCATCCAGCAATCTACGATATTAATGCCCAATCCATGCGCATATTTTAAAAGCTCTATCGATTCGTCCGTTTCATGCCTTTCAAGCCATTCGCCTCCGAACCCGATCTCACTTACCTCTAATCCCGTTTTCCCCAATACTCTGTATCTCATTCTGTTCTCTCCTTTTGCTCCTGTGTCAGATCAACTTCATTTCCGGTATTTTGAGAATAGTATACCATTAGACATTATCTTTACAGCCCAAAACTGATCTGTCAGTTGACCGAATTATTAATATAATAATCAATATTCCATGCTAATGTTAGCGGTATGTTGTATGTGACTGTTTTCTCACATACAGATTCCGCTATATTCTTTGCAGATAGCTTTAGTCCTTTTTTTATTTCATACCTTTTACAAAACAGCTTATAGCTTTTTGCCTGAGTATTATCTGCCGACTTTACTTCTACAGGTATTATCTCGCTATTATCTTCGTATATAAAGTCTATTTCTGCTGAATTCCCGGAGCGCCAAAAGTTCGGTTCTTTTCCAATCGCCTTTAATTCATTAAGCACATAGTTCTCAGCAAAAGCGCCTTTATATCTTATATATAATGCCGATTCCTCACAAATCGTATCTGCGGATACTCTTGATTTAGTTCTCAATAATCCGATGTCGGACATATAAACCTTGAAATATGTTTTGTCTGCAAATCCTGATAAAGGCAATTCCGGCTTTTCTACCAACTCTGTTTTTATGATCAAACCTGCATCAGAAAGCCACTGTAAAGCGTCTTCTAATTCTGCTGATCTCTTACCTTCTTTCACGTGTGAAAAAACAAATTTGTTATTCTCTTTGGCAAGCTGTACCGGAATTGAATCCCATATCCATCTGATCTTCGGAACTTCGCTTGCGGGAGCATGTTTTGAAAAATCATCCGCATAATCATTTAAGATTTCATTTTGCACTTCTTCAACTTCTTTTATATCATGCGTTTCTATCCATGTTTTAACTGCTTCAGGCATTCCTCCTACAATATAGTATTCCTTTAGCAACTTTTTCATGGGTACGTCATACAGATCAGGTATAGGACGGTCCGTCGGCCACTTTTCAAATGTCTCGATAAGATCGTTTCTGCCATTTGCTATAACAAATTCTTTGAAACTCATTGGGTAAAGCTGTAATCTGTTTACCTTTCCTACAGGAAATGAGATCATTTCCCTTTTTATAGCTACTCCAAGTAAAGAACCTGCACAGATTAAATGTAATTCTTTCATATTCTCGCAGAAGTACTTTAAGGCGGTAATTGCTCTCGGACACTCCTGAATCTCATCAAAAAACACGAGCGTTTTTCCGGGTATTATCTTCACTTTACATTCTCGTTCTATTTCTGTTATGATCCGTTTCACATCAAAATCATAATCAAAGATTGCTGAAAATGTTTCTTTCGTCTCAAAGTTCAGATAAACATAGTTTTCAAAATAATTTTTTGCAAATTCTTCAATTATATATGTCTTTCCACACTGCCTGACTCCGGTTAGTATAAGAGGTTTTCTTCGCCCTTTATCTTTCCACTGTTCCAAATCTTTTAATATTTCTCTATACATCCATTCCTCCCAAAAGTCGTGCCACTTTTGCAACTATTATACCAAAAGTCGTATGACTTTTGCAATCATTCTGTCAAAAGTCCTATAACTTTTGTAAATCAAAAATCATCCCACCCTATCAGATGAGATGATTTTAAGATTCCCTGTATTCTTACTTACTCTTATCCTAAGCCGGTCTGGCCAAATAGTACCCCTGGAACAGATCCACACCAAGTCCAACCAGATAATCGAACTCAGCCTTCTGCTCTACTCCTTCCGCTATAACCAGCAACCCTCTGGAATGGAATTCTAACACTAACCGTTTTACTCTCTCCTGCTTTTCGGAATACTTATTGATGTCTGAGATCAGATGTCTGTCGAGCTTAACTATTCTGGAATTGTAAAGTTCAACAACACCCATATCATTTATCCCGGAGCCAAAATCATCTATAGAGATCCATATATTTCTTTCTGATGATACTCTTCTTTTGGCTTCGCAAGCTTCCATTGACGTATACGGATATTCCAGGATCTCAATGATACCCAAGCCATTGATCTCGCCAAAATATTCCGTGAATGCCCTTTGTTCCGAATCTGTAAAACACTCGGAAGGGAATGAATTCATGCATATCTGTTCAGTATAACCTCTCAACTGATATTCCTGCATGGCTCCAAAAAATGTAGCAACCTCTAACACATGAAGTTTTCCCTTTTTGGCGTAATCATCGATAAGTTCCGTAACTGTCATCTGAGTCGGACGCATCAACGCCTCATGAGCAAAAACGGTTTCCCCGTCAGCCTGAAAGATAGGCTGAAACACATAGTTGATCGACAGTTTGTTCAATGCGTCAAGAATTTCTCTGTCCAGTGGTAAATGGTCATAGTAAATCATATTTTATATCCCCCAATATACATCTATTCTATCACAAACATATCGGATTGTGGTTGAAATATGTTCACTATGAACAAAGTCTGGTTATAAGATTTTATTCACAAATTTACCCTGCATAATACTTAAGCAGACATGGTGATCTTTACCTGAGCATAACACTCCTTACATCGTCATGTGGGTTAACTTTTGAAAGTCCGGCTTTTACTACCACGGATGTGAAAGGAGAAAAGTCTTCCTGCATGACCTCCAATGCTGTTCTCATCTGTTCTTTTTCAAGTGTCTTTGCAAGTGTCACATGCGCAAGCCACGATCCGGGCATGTAATACCTGCTTATCTTTGTTTCAGGGATGTTTGAGAATTCATCATATACCATTGTGCTGAGATCATTAAGATAATCATTTAATACCGGTGTGACATAAAAGACATACGGCAGTAACTGTCCGGTGGAAACAAATTGTATTTCCCCGGCTTTCAGTTTGCCTGCAACAGCTTCGAACGAAGGGATCAGTACATCGACACTCTTTGCTTCGATCGATGAGATCGTCATATGCGGAGGTACCTTGTTTTCTGTCATAAAACGATTTCCCGTCCTGTCTGCGATCTTATCTATATAGCGCTGAAGTATCTTATTGGTTTTTTCATCAAAATATACAGATATCAGATACATTTCTTCTAATCCATTTTCTTTAAATATTTAGCAACAGGTCAT
>CACZSE010000241.1 GCA_902783735.1 uncultured Lachnospiraceae bacterium | reverse complement strand
GCGGATCCGGTCTTTGTCGGAGCTACTATTGAATCCGGATGTGAATGCGGTGCGAAGGTAGTAAGAAAAGCTTCTCCCGATGAAAGAGTCGGAGCGATATGTCTTGAAGATTCCAAACCTTCGATCATAGAATATTATGAGCTCACTCCGCAAATGGCAGAAGCTACCAATGAAAAAGGATCGCTGTTGTACGGATTCGGTGTTATATTAAACTATCTGTTCAGCGTAGATAAACTGTTTGATATATTAAACAACAGATTACCGATCCACATAGTGAAAAAGAAAGTCCCTTATATAGATGAAAACGGTAAGAGTATTAAACCCGACGATATCAATGCATACAAATTTGAAGAGCTTGTTCTTGATATGGTACATATGATGGACAGTTGTCTGCCATTTGAAGTCATACGTGAACATGAATTTGCTCCGATCAAAAATGCGGAAGGTGTTGATTCCGTGGTAACTGCAAGAGAACTTTTGAAGAAGAACGGAGTAACCTTGTAAGATAAGAAGGAACAGCCGTGAAAAATATCATCGATTATATTCATGAATATGGGAACAGAGAGTTTGATGACCTTCCTTTCAATGAGGTAGATGCGCTGATATTGTCTCAATTCTCATATTTCAGATGGGATAATATCATTCCGGATCTGTTAGATGACAGTGAAGGGATACCCCTCATAAAGATGGCAAAAAAGGCAGATCCCGATCATGTCTACAAAAAAGAACTGTATCCGCTGGAAAATGAAAAGCTTCTAAATGCGATGCTGGAAACAAAAAGATTCAGGGAGATGGTCTGCAATTTCTATACGACCAAAACAAATGAGGATGTCCAGATCCAATTTGCCGCATTTACGTGTTTCTTAAAAGGATCATTGCCGGTGATAGTTTTCAGAGGTACTGACGGAACGGTAGTAGGATGGCGTGAGGATTTCAACATGGCATTCAGCAGACCGGTCGCGGGACAGAGACTGGCATCTTTATATGTCAATCAGGTTGCTCTGCGGATCAAAGGAGATTTTATCGTCGCCGGACATTCGAAGGGTGGAAATCTGGCAGCATTTTCCGCCATGAGCGCTGTAAAGGGTGTGCGTGAGAGAATCCGTGAGATATATAGTTTTGACGGACCGGGATTTCGTAAAGAGATTCTGGAGGAATATGATTATAAGGCTGTATCCGCAAGAATAAAAAAGTACATGCCCGAATCTTCTATAGTAGGAATATTGCTTGAGGGAACAAACGACTATATAACCGTAAAGAGCAGAGCCGTCTCCGGTGCTCTGCAGCATAATCCATACTCATGGGAAGTAAAGGATTATTCTTTTGAAACCGCAAAAGCAATAAAAAGATCATCAGTAATAATGCACAGATCCATGAACAGCTGGGTCATGGAATTGGATGAAAGACAACTGGGCATGTTTGTTGATACACTGTTTGATGTGATAAGTGCTTCGGGAGCAAAAGATATTCCTCAGATAGCGTCAGACAAAAAAAACTGGGTAATGGCGGTCAGAAAAGCAGCGCAGAACCTCGATGAAGATAAGCGGGAGAATTTTATAAACATAATGAAAGAACTGTTTGATGCCGTATACAAAAACAGATAGGTCTTAGAATGGAAGAGATAAAGACAACATCATATAGAACACTTGAATCCGAAGCAGAAGGTGAGATAACCGAGAAAAAATCGAGATTTATATGCAATCTTTATCATATAGAATCTGAGGAAGAGATAAAACAGATAGTCGATTCCCTTAAAAAAAAGCATTATCAGGCAAGACACGTATGCCATGCAGCAATACTGGGAGATGCGGGGGACATATTAAAGTATTCTGATGACGGTGAACCGTCCGGTACTGCAGGACGTCCGATGCTGGATATATTAAAAGGTCAGGAGCTTACATATACTCTTGCATGTGTTACCAGATATTTCGGAGGTGTCCTTCTCGGCACCGGAGGACTTGTGAGAGCGTATTCGCAGGCATTGATAAGTGCTCTTGAGAATGCACGGATCGTATCAAAAAGGATATGCAACAAGATCTCATTTTCTATAGATTATCAGTCATTGGGAAAGCTTAAATTTGTTATGGGTGACTATGAAGCAGGTGTGATCGAGGAAAACTATGGAAGTGAAGTTGAGATGAGATTATCCGTACCTGATGAGAGACTTGATGCATTCATAAAATATTTGAATGATCTGACGGGCGGAAATATTGAAGTAGAAAATGAGGGACGGGTAATGATCTCTGAAATAAAATAATCTTGTATTTTATTATACACTGTGATAAACTTGTAGTCGTAACTGAGGATAGAGGTTGCGTGACTCATAAGTAATACTTTGGATGTGACAGGCACAGTTGAAGAAGTATGAAAGGGACGAACGCCGAAAGTGAGATGGGCTGAACATCGAGCTTGGGCATAAGGTTAACAGCTTTATGACTGTCATCTTAACTAAGATGGGGAGCTATCAACGATTTTGCATATTAACAAAACCGACCCCATTTTTTGGTGTCGGTTTTTTTGACGTAAGTCGTTAGGACCCTCGCCGATAAGTAGCCAAAGGAGGAAAAGAATATGGCTGTTTTTAAGGGTGCAGGTGTAGCTATCATTACACCAATGAAAGAAAATCTTGAAGTTGATTATGATGCATTTGCCAACATTATCGAAGAGCAGATACAGCAGGGCACAGATGCTATCATCGTATGCGGTACGACCGGTGAAGCATCAACTCTTTCTCATGATGAGCATATAAGCGTTATCAGGTATTGTGTTGAAAAAGTTGCTCATCGTATTCCGGTCATTGCAGGTACAGGATCTAACTCAACAGATACTGCGATCTATCTTTCAAAGGAAGCTGAGAAAGTAGGAGTTGACGGAGTGTTGCTCGTAACACCTTATTACAACAAAGCGACTCAGAAGGGTTTATATGAACACTTTAAACTTATTGCAGGTTCAATAAAGGTCCCTGTTATATTGTACAACATACCCGGAAGGACCGGATGTACAATGACACCCGAAACAATTATCAAACTCTGCAATGATGTTGAAAATATCGTAGGTGTTAAGGAAGCAAGCGGCAATATTTCAGCCATTGCCAAACTTATGGCAAAAGCAAACGGTAAAGTTGATCTTTATTCGGGAAATGATGACCAGATCGTCCCGATCTTAAGTCTTGGCGGAAAGGGAGTAATATCCGTATTGTCAAACGTTGCTCCCAGACAGACACATGATATATGTGCACTTTACTTTGAAGGAAAGGTTGAAGAAAGCTGCAAAAAGCAGCTTGAAGCTATTGAACTGATCGATGCGCTTTTCTGTGAAGTAAATCCGATACCGGTAAAGAAAGCAATGAATCTTATGGGCAAATGCTCCGATGGTATCCGCAGACCTCTTACGGTCATGGAATACTCAAATGTTGAGAGATTAAAAGCTGCAATGGAGAATTACGGGATACTCTCTCACAGCAATGATTCAGACTCATGCATAAGTGAAAGACTTAAAAAAGAGATGAGTGAAAGTTCTATCAGATAGTTTATGATAAAAAGTGATATGATCAAGGAGAGATGATATGACCAGAGTGATCATGCATGGCTGTAACGGCCGTATGGGACAGATGATAACCAATATCGTTAACGAAGACAATGATATAGAGATAGTAGCAGGAGTAGATGTTTCGGATCATGTTAATAATACTTATCCGGTTTTTAAGACTATCTTCGAGTGCGATATAAAAGCAGATGTAATAATAGATTTTGCAAATGCAAAGGCAGTGGATGATCTGCTCAAATATTCCGTAGACAATAACATACCGGTGGTGCTCTGCACCACCGGGCTCAGTGAAGAGCAGCTTGAGAACATGAAAAAGGCATCCGAGAAGGTGGCAATTCTTAAGTCCGCTAACATGAGTCTTGGGATAAATACACTTATAAGACTATTAAAAGAGGCTACGGCAGTATTTGCAAAAGCCGGATTTGATATTGAGATCGTTGAAAAACATCACAATCAAAAACTCGATGCTCCAAGCGGAACCGCTTTGGCGCTGGCTGACAGCATAAACGAAGAACTTAACGGTGAATACGAATATGTATATGACAGATCGGGACGCAGAGAGAAACGACCTAAGAAAGAGATCGGTATTTCAGCCGTAAGAGGCGGTTCCATCGTCGGTGATCATGATGTGATATTTGCAGGCATGGATGAGGTCATTACATTTTCTCATACCGCATATTCGAGAGCAGTATTTGCGAAAGGTGCCATTTCGGCCGCAAAGTTTTTATCAGGTAAGACACCCGGTATGTATGATATGAGTGATGTCATAAACAGTGCAATCTGATATGGCAGAAGAACTATAAAGAGTAAAAAGGACCATGAACATGCAAAGCATAGAGATCAGATATCTTAAGAGCCTGGCAAAGCAATTTCCCAATATCGCGGCAGCGTCTACCGAGATAATAAACCTTCAGGCTATTATGAACCTGCCTAAAGGAACAGAGCATTTTCTTACCGATATTCATGGTGAGTGGGAACAGTTTAATCATGTCATGAAGAACGGTTCCGGCTCCGTCAGAAGGAAAATAGATGAAGAATTCGGAAATACGATAGGAGAAAAGGATAAGAGGGCTCTGGCCACACTTATATATTATCCGAAGGAGAAGCTTGCGATAGTAGAGGAAGAAGAGGAGTTTTTGGAGGATTGGTATAAAATAACCCTTCACAGACTTGTTCACATGCTTACGAGAGTTTCTTCAAAATATACTCGTTCCAAGGTAAGGAAAGCACTTCCTAGGGATTTTGCTTATGTGATCGAAGAACTCATTACCGAAAAGGAAGAAATTGAGGACAAAGAAGCTTACTATAATGAGATCATACATACCATTATCAGTATCGGAAGTGCTCCGCAGTTTATCATCGAGCTGTGTGAGCTGATACAAAGGATGGTTGTCGATCATCTTCATATTGTCGGGGATATCTTTGACAGGGGTAAGGGACCTCATATAATCATGGATACTCTGATGCATTATCATTCGCTTGATATACAGTGGGGGAATCATGACGTTATCTGGATGGGAGCGGCAGCAGGAGATGAGACCTGTATCGCAACAGTTATAAGAAATTCAGCCAGATACGGTAATCTTGATACTTTGGAAGAGGGCTACGGGATCAATCTTGTACCG
>CACZSE010000240.1 GCA_902783735.1 uncultured Lachnospiraceae bacterium | reverse complement strand
TGTCTTCACTGCTTATATAAGTATATGATCTTATGGTCTTACCCAATGTGGAAAGATAATACCTGTTTTGTATCAATTGCTTTCTTATGGCATCGTCCGTAACCGGAAAACTCTTAAGTTCCACGTTAATGATAAGATCGTCGCTTATTCTTAAAAGATCAAACTCTTTTCCGAGTTTTGGGATCTGGAAAGAAAAATAGAAATTAAACGAAGCCGCCTCTTTATAAGTTTCTGTGAGTCTGTCAACAAAAGCTCCAAGACTTACAAGCTCCCACTGTTTTACATGTAAAAACCTGCGTCTTGAAGACATCTGTCTCTCAAGGCGAGATACAAGCTTAAGATTATTTACTCTTGTGAGGGCAAAAATATTGACAGGCTTCATCATTTACCTCTTAATCATTTTGCTTCTTTTTTGAAGACGAAGTAACATTAAGCATGCTTAAAAGTAGCCTCAGATCCTGCATGACAGAATATTCCTGAATATAGACCATATCCAACTTGAGAATGTTCTTTGATTCTTCAATGTCTTTTCTGTCTGTAAGTCTGAAGCTCTTTCCATAAGATAATGCATAGCCGGTATATCCCGGTTTAACTCTCAGTCTGTAAAAATATCTCCTGTCATTTAATGAGAGTTCGTTGTAACGATCTTCTTCTACAGGCTCCGGACCAATGAGAGATATATCTCCCCTTAAAACATCCCAGAGCATGGGCAATGACCAACCGTACCTTCCGTCTGAAAGCGTATGACGTATAAAAGTTTTTCCGTCTTTTTTCATGCAGGTCATTCTTTCAATGGCGCTCCCCGCAGAAGCCTTGCTTCTCAGCATACCTATAAGAAGGACAGGTGAGGTGATCACAATCAAAAGCAGTGAACCGAAGAAATCAATAAATCTCTTTATCAGTCTCATTTCCCAGCTTACGCTGTATTCTTTGAGTTCAAGTATGGGCGTATCCCACAGATCCATTTTCTCGAAACCTCTCATGAGAAGGTCTTCCACACTGGGAATAACGAAAACACGAATGTAATGGCTGTAGCAAAAATCGATTATCTCATCACGTGTGTCCCCGTAAATACCGTACAATACAACACATCCATACCATCGGCTGCATTCGGCTTCCACTGCATTAATGCCTTTGTCTATGGACATGGTCTTCATAACCTTAAACCTGTCAGATCTTTTTTCAAACCTTGAAGCCACTTCAGAAGCATCATCGGTTATGGAACTGCCATATATGATAAGAGTCTCTCTCGGTGCAAATACCGAACGGTAGATAAAGCTTGAAAATGCAGTCCATATAACAGCCAGTATGATCTGCACCGCAAAACACTGTGCTATGCCCCATGGAGGTAACAGCCAGTTACGTATCAGCATGAGCTGTGCGTATGAGATGATATTGGTAAATGCAAGAGCTATTATCTGCGTCCATGCTATCTGCTTTGACTTAAGATAACCTATGCGCATGCTTCCGTTATTGAGTGACAGAAACCACAGAATAAGGAAATATATGAACAGTATGAGCACATGACCCTTAACATAAAGCTTAAGTCCGTTGCCGAAATAATATCCGTCTTTACTGAATAATGGTGACTGCAATATCGGATAATATATCTTAAACCAGACATAGGCATATATTCCTGTATAAAGGATCAAACCAAGCATCGACAGCTGCAGTACCGTGAATCTCTTTATTGATTCAAGATGGTTTCTTACTCCGTCATCGAGTATACGTCTGCTTGTAGCATGCATCGCCCAAAGCAGGATATGCCATACCGAGGCTAAAACACTAAGTTTTGCGACCTCTCTGTAAAGATTCCATATCCTTGTTACGGCTTTCCCTTTGTTTGATGAAAGTGATGTGGCAGGTCTTCTGTATATAACAAGCTGCTCATCGAGTCCGTATATATCCGTTCCGCTCTTTAAGATGTTCCACCATGTTGCGGTATCTTCGGAGCCTATATTGGGCATATAAACAAGTTTTTTATCGACTATTTGAGTATCTATAAGTACAGTTGATGTAAATATTACGGTCCTTGACAACGCCTTCTTATAGGTCATCTTTTTGGGAACTCTGACAACCTTACCCGTGGGCACGGCCTGCTCATCGCCAAATTGATATGAAGAGCATACAAAACCGGCATTATGCTTATTCATGAATAAAAGCTCATGTTCAAGCTTATGCGGATACCAGACATCATCTGCATCCAAAAATGCTATATATCTTCCGCCTGCGGCATCCAGACCGGTATTTCTTGCCATTGCCGCACCTTCATTAACCGGCTTTGTTATGAGTCTTATCCTTGAAGCAGTATCCTTGTCCAGAGCATTGATGCAGTTTTTTGCAACCTCAACACTGTTATCTTTACTCAGATCGTCAACAAGTATGAGTTCCCAGTCCTTATATGTCTGGTTGATCACAGTTTCAATCGTTTTTTCAATATACGCGGATGCATTATATAATGGCACGATTATACTTATCATATCATGTCACCTCCGGTATTCTTCATTTCCTTTTTGTTTACATACATGGCCTTATCGGCTCTTGAATAGACATCCCTGAACTTTTCTCTGCCGTTCCAAAGTGAATATCCCATTGCAAAGGAATACTTTGTCTCTTTCATCTGTTCACGGATATTGTTTATCATGAGCTTTATCTCATCATCGGTCATGTTTTTACATATTATGGCAAATTCATCGCCGCCCATTCGATAGAGCGTGCTTCTGTTATTGATAGAATTTCCTATCACATGAGCCATGGTCTTTATTGCCATATCACCTTCAATATGACCCTTTTCATCATTGATCTTCTTAAGATCATTCAGATCGATAGCTATCAAACCTATATTATTCTTTTTCCTCAACTTGCTGATATCTGCATAAAAACTGGTTCTGTTAAGACTGCCCGTAAGAGTGTCAAATTTAAAGTAATCGATATGAATGCACAGGTAATAGAATGTAACCGCCATGGCGATCACACCGATCAGGATTCCCTTTAAACTGAATATGAGTTCAAACGCCGTACCGAGAATGGCCAGAGTCAGCGTCATGCATATCACAGCTGCTTCACTGCGTCTGTCATGTGCTCTCCATATATGAACTGAAAAGATATACAAAAATATCGAGAATACTATCAGTATCGCATGGGGAAGATATCCGGTCGGGCCGATGACTATCTCTCCCTCCTCAGTCAGGCTGTACATGGAATCCGTAAAGAAGGTTGCCGATGTGACCAAAAGGTTAATAAACGCCGGTATATACAGCCCATTCTTTATATATTTTCTGTGACTGTTCCTGAATGCAACCCGGGCCAGTGAGATCATTATAAAAATGCGAATATTAAATCCTAAATAAACAATTACAAGGTGCATGAATCCGTCGGGATTGTTCAAAAATGCAAAATAATGAAGATTATCATCTATAACCAGTGCGGCCAGTAATATGAGCACAGGTTCAAAAAGTTTGGTCAGTTCTTTCTCGTAAGCATTGTTAAAGAGCAGAAATACTACCAAAAATATGATAATACATCCCGGTATGAAATTGATCAGGACGACCTCCTGCCAAAATGCATTGACCATGCTTCAAATACCCCTTAGTTTATCTTTCTTTTTTCAGGTTCAATACCTCTGTATAGATCCTCTACTTCGTCTACTATCTCACTCCACTTGTATTTATTGCAAACGAATGCGGCAGCCCCAAGTTTATATTTTGAAACTGTTTCGGGTGATTCAATCAACAGTGACATCTTTTCTTTTAGTGCCGATACGTCACCGTGAGCAAATATTACGCCATTATCCTCTACCACCTCGGCGCACTCATCTATGTCGGATACCAGACAACAGTTTCCGTAGCTTAATGCTTCCAGAAGGCTTAGCGGCATTCCCTCGACATCCGAAGGAAGTACGTAAATATATGCATTACTGTACAGTTCCTCACGCAGCTGTCCGTCCACAAAGCCTGTAAATATGATACGATCATCGTCCTGTGCCAGCCATTTCATGTCGCTTACAAAGGAATCGGTATCCGAACTTCCTCCTGCTATGACAAGTTTCTTATCCGTCTTCAATTCTTTAAATGCTCTGATAAGATATTCTATCCCCTTTTCGGGAACGAGTCTTCCGAGGAAAAGAATGTAGTTCTCATCTGTAAGACCCCATTTCTCTGTAATGAGATCAGCTGTTATTTTATCATTTTTGTTTACTGCATTTGGAATATAAACCGTTTGTCTCTCATATTTTTCATCAAAATAGCGCTGAACACCACGGCTTAAAACGATCATCTCATCGGAGTAGCTCACCGCATTTCTCTCGCCCAGAAGTAATACCTGTTTTGCCGCCTTTCCCCATTTAACTCTCTGATAGTCAAGCCCGTGAATGTGAGTCACAACTCTTTTCCCGGCAAGTTTGGGTATCCAGCAAAAAAGTGCTGGTCCTTCGGCGTGGACATGCACAATATCATATTTTCCGAACGCACTGAGCAGCGAAGCAAAAAACGCCGATGTGGTTGCCGCAAGGCCTTTGACCTCAATGATCGGAACATATTTCATGTGTATACCGTTCCACTCATCAACTCTTTTTACGTCAAATGCCGAGCCGCTCACATGATGGCCTTTTCTGTTATAACAGGTAACATTATGTCCTTTTTTTGCCAGGCCCAATGCCAGCTCTCTGGAAACAACCTCTACACCACCCTCATTGGTTAGTGCATTCTTCTGTCCGAAAACAGCTATGTTAAGCTTTTGTTTTTTCTCAAGCTCCTGCGCTTTCCGATCAAGATAGTTTGTATCACGGATCCCGAGATATATACCTATAAACGCAAACATCAGAAATGATGTACTGTCCCAATACTGCAGATCAAATATAAAGCCCACACTGAGAACGGCGGCAATAACGAGGCCGACACGTCTCTGGGTCCTTTCGCTTCCAAACGCAAAATAACAGATTCCATGCAATACAACAGCCAGAATAAGGATCAGTCCCAATATACCGTAATCGTACAGAGTTGATATAAATATGTTTTTAACCCCAAACGGAGTTACCGTATTCATGGCCATGA